>NZ_RQFT01000011.1:0-300000 GCF_004769525.1 Leptospira bouyouniensis
GTTCTTAACTATTGCTCCAATTTCTTATGATCAAGATAAATATTTAAATCCAGAAATGGATTTTCTTAATGATGAAATTAAAGATTTATTATTTAGAAAAGTGCTTTTGGGTGTCGATGAGGCTATAAAAAATAAATCTCATATCATAGTTTTTCCAGAGTTAACTCTTTCAGAAAAAGGATTATCTAAAATTATTGATTATCTAAAGAGAAAAGGTAGTAGATTAGTTGTTATAGTTGGATTGGAATATAAAAAGAATAGATCATATATGAGAGCGAGTAATGTAACTGCTATATGTATTCCAATTAAGAGGAAATTTAACTTGTTTGGAGAATCTCATCTTATTATTAGGCAAATCAAAAACTTTCCTATGGCAGAGGAATATCAAATTCTGCATGAAAATGGGTATAATTATGAAAGTGGAAATGCATTGTACTTATTTAAGTCGTCTTCTTGGAAAAATTTTTCAATACTTACTTGTTCCGATTTTCTTTCATTGACTTTGAGGTGGTTATTACAAAGACAAATACAGACATTATTTGTTCCAGCGGCAAATATAGATACTTCTACCTATGAAGTTGTATCGGAAAGCTCAATACGTGAACTGTATTGTATCGCCGTTGTATGTAATAATCAAATGATGGGAAAGAGTTATGTTATTGCACCATATTATAATAGCTTTGACAGAACAGTTTTTTCACATACTGGAGAGACAATATCTGAATTTCATTCTTTTGGAATTAAACCTTCTGATTTTTATAAAATTCAAAAGGATTATCAAGGTAATATACCATTTCGTAAAAGAAAGGAAAAAGAAAAGAATAGCAGTGATCTCGAAAATTTTGATATTAGAGAATATAAACAACTTCCACCTGATTGGTTAAATTTATGATTGGATTATCTATTGATATTGAGACTTCGGGTTTAGATATTCTTCAATCATCTATCATAGAAATTGGTGTTGTCCAGTGGGATTTTATAGGAAATAAGCCACTTAATATGTTTAGTAAATTAGTTCGGCATGGCAAGAATGAACAAAATTTTTCATCAGAAATTGAGAAAATAACTGGAATAGCCAATTCAGATTTGAATCATTTTGGTTATAATTTAGCTGAAGTTCTATTTGAAGTAAAAGAACTTATAAAATATTCGGACTTCCTTTGTGGTCACAATGCGATTTTATTTGATCGTGAGATTTTATATAGGCTATTTCTTAATCAAATTAATTACCGACTAGAGTGTCATTGGATTGATACAATGTTCGACTTGGAAACGAATGATGAATTCGGATCACGAAAATTGCGTGATTTAATTAAAATTTTTGATATTCCTTCTTTTTTAGATCATAGGGCTTTTTTTGATGCTCTTTCTGTTATTTTACTAATTTCAAAAACTGGATTTGAACAATGTTATAAAAATTCATTATCAAATCTTATTCGTATTTCAATAGAACTTGAATACGAAAATAGAGAACAAGCAAAGAGGAAAGGTTTTTTTTGGAACAAAAATCTTAAATGCTGGGAAAAAATAATTAGAAGTCATAAAAAAAGTGGGTACATGATGTCGAATTTGAAAGAGGAGATTATTTATTTTCCATAGAAATTTGATTATTGTAATCTATTCTTAATATGAATAGCTAAAGCTAAGGTCATTTTACACAAATCGTAGTTGCGTATATTGGATTTCTAACATATTTTGAAAGGTCCTTTGACATTATGAATGGAAACTTCAAAATTGTCATTTATGTTAAAGTTAACAAACATTGACGCTAATCTGCCAAGTAGACCTCAATATAAAGTATGTGTGTCCAAATTCGTAAATTGGATAGGTCGGAGACCTATCAGTGAAGAAACGCTTCGTGAGTACTTCCAATTTTTGTTGAAGGAAATGTCTCCTGCTTCAGTTCGATTAGCAAAAACTTCAATAAAACTATGGATATTAAAAAGTCATCCTAGTCGAAATAATATTGTGTTTAAGAATGGGATTCAGATGCTTTTCCACGAATTGAAGGTTCCTAAACCAAATGTCTCTGTTACAGACTCAAAGCTTCTGACAGAAAAGGAGTTGAAACTTATGGCAAAGAAGCTCCCGAAAAAGTATTCTTTGATTCTGCGGATTTTGTATGGAACTGGTTGCAGAATTAGTGAATTGTTGTCGGTCAAAATTTCACAATGCAACGATTTGCAATCGCATATTGAAACTAAGGTCATTGGTAAGGGAGGAAAGGAAAATATTCTAATAATTTCAAAGAGCCTCTACATGAAAACTAAAGAGGTTTTCGGAGGAAGTGAATATTTATTCGAGAATTCACTGACTGGTAAACCGTACACTAGGCAAATGGTCCATCGAAATTTCAAAAGCATTGGATTAATTGAATTGAATCGACGAGTTTATCCGCATCAGACTCGTCACAGTAGAATTAGCCATTTATTGCGGCAAGGGAAGCCCTTAGATGCAGTTTCTCGATTCGCAAATCATTTTAGCAGTTCGTTCACTGCTACCGTGTATGGACAAAATAAATTAGATACAAAGGAAATTCTTAAATCGTCATATATTTAAATATTCTAAAGTATAGTATGTTTTCTCTTTCCTTTATTTAAAAATAAAGGAAGAGTGAGATAAAATAGGATCAGAATTTACACTCTAACCAAGGATATAAATTAATTATAGCTTTGTTGAAGTGTAATTTTAAAATTTTGAATGCTTTTTTTCTGCCAACACGACCGTATATATTTAACAGATGAATTCGATAATCGCTTAATTCATGGCGAATAAAATTCCTCATAATTCTCTTCAGAAATTCATCATCCGATTCTAGTGTTGCCCAATTGAAATTTCCGTTTTCAATTTGTCTGATATTGAAATGATTAACAGCCTGTTCTAAAAGAATAGATTTTTCAATCAGAGGGATCGAAATCTCAATATTTTCTACATCTTTCATTATTTTTTTTACTTTTGTATTTAATGCTTTTTTTGAACCGTCTCGCCGTTTTTTATTTTCTTCACGATACTTTAAAAAATCTTCAGAGTTCTCAATTTTAATCACATTTTCTTTATTATACAGTTTAATTGAATGTTCTGTTTTATAATTATTATTTTTAACTTCTTTGTCTGGACTGGGAAAAAACATAGAGATCATTTTTTCTGTCCAAAATCTCGACTTTTTTAATTCTTGTTTAGTTATGAAGATTTCCTTCTGTTCTTCATCTACCTTGACCCATTTTCCATGTATAAATTTGTGCAAACCAAGCCTCCTAAGATAATCATCTCCTTTAAATTATACTCCTTTTTCGAAAATTAAGAGTAAGGTTGAATATTTTGCCTGAATTTTCAAAAAAAAATTAGGAAGAAACTGAGTTCCGAAATGGTTTTGATCTCTTTTTTTTATATAACAAAGTTTGGTTAAGATTAGTAACTCCATCCCGATTCATATGTTTTCACATATAAGAATTTATCGACCAGATTAATAGTAATTTTTGCATAGATTGATTTAAGAATTACTTATATTACGATCTTGAGCATTCCAAACTTTAGTTAGCATTTGATTGAACGCAGAACTTGGTTTCACATATTTGTTGGCGATTACATGGACGAATTTTTCAATACTGCCAATCTACATGTGCAGTGGGCAGCTGATTTAACTTTTTTCTTAATTCCCTCCAATTTGGTAGATTTTTAGATAAGATCGATTTAAACTTGGCACTATGAGTTTTTTCAAAGGCATGGGTTAGTTCGTGGTAGATGATATACTCGATACAATCAATTGGCTTCTTTGCCAATTCGGTATTGAGCCAGACTTTCTTTTTTCCAGGAACATAGGAACCCCATCTCGTTTTCATTTTACGAATCCCGTATGTTATGTTTGATAAGCCCATTTTCTTTTGGGCACTAGCCATTATTTTATCGGTTTTCAATTGAAGTTCTGATTTGTAGTAGTCTTCAAATAGTTTTTTTACTTTTGGTTTTGAGATTCCTTTGGGAATAGATAGAATGATTGAAGTGGATTTTAATTGGATCGAAGGTTTCGACTTTGTTTCGACCAATTTAAGCAGGTATCTTTTTCCGAATAGATAATGAGATTCTTTGTCTAAAAATTCTCGCTTTGGCTCTCGTTCTTGTTTCTGGAGTTTTTCTCTTTGTTTTTTGATCCAACTAAGTTTCGAAATCGTGTATACTCGGACGATATCCTTACGCATGCGGAGCGGAGCAGAGATCACTACTTCTCCGTTAGGTGGATAAACGGAAAGATGGATATTCTTGATATCCTTATAGGTTACAGAAATCTCAATATTTTGAAGTGTAAACTTATCTGTATTCTGGCTGTTCGGCAATGATTTTAAAGATTCTCTCTACTTCTTCAACGTTCTTGTCCATTAAATCATAAATCGTCTTTTTTAAAACATTTTCTTTAGTTGGGTTGCCATGCCAATCATCAGGTCGATTAAAATTAATTGCCTCATGTAGTTTTAGGGCAAGCTCTAAGTTCTGATTGAGATTGTTGTAAAGAGCTACTTGACCTGGGGTTTTGAGTTGGGAAGGGGCATCGGATTGATTGCCTTTGGCTACTCTTTTTGCAAGTTCCATTACTCTTTTTAGGTAATTTTCATATGAAGTGGCTCCTTTTTTTCGTTCCATAATGATTTCTTGGAGGAGTTCACTCATTTTATTATAGAAGGCTGGGTCGAGTAGGTGGTCACGGATGATTTTTGATCGGATGTTGTTTTCAATTGTTTCGGCGGAAGCTTCTCTATTTCTTGGAGTATTGGCACTCTCTTCCTTTAAATGACTCAAACTCTCTACGAGTTCTAAAAGTGGAAGGTTTTCAAATAAGGAAATAATTTTAGATTCATCAGCTTGGATGTAATGGTCGATTAAATGTCGCATGTCTGCTTCATAAGATTTTAAATCGATTACATCACCTGATGCGATTTTGATTTCCTTACGAAGTTTCACATAGAACTCAAATTTAGTTTTGTAATAGTTTTCTTCTTTCAGAGTGTACCCAGCTTCTTCAAATTCGTTAGCAATATTGGCAAACGAACGAACGAAAGTTGCTGTGAGCTTGTAAAGATTGATTCGTAAAAATTCAGTATCTTCTAAATCCTCAGGTTTTTCTGTGTTTCCACAAAAGTAACGTCTATAAGATAAACTATCCTTTGGTGGTTCAACTGCCTCGCACAGAGTTTCCAAAGCTTCTAGATGTTCTTCTAGTTTTTCTCTTGCAGTCTTTAGGCGATCTTTTACGGCAATGGATCCATCTTCGTGACTGGTTTCATTTTCATCACTAGCAAGTTCGGAAGTATAGACCTCTATGGCATTCTCTACCTTTTTAAATAGGTCTTTATAGTCGACTATGTATCCAAAGGGTTTTGTTTCCCCATTCAAACGATTCACTCTGCAAATCGCTTGGAAGAGTCCATGGTCTTGCATATTTTTATCAATATAAAGAACTGAGCAAGCAGGTGCGTCAAAACCAGTTAACAATTTGTCTACGACAATGATGAGTTTCATGAGTGCAGGTGTCTCGATGAAAGTTTTTTTTACTTCTTCTTCGAATTGATCTGCATCTTTACCACCAAGCATCGCTGTGTACGTATTGTATATAAATTCCTTTTCAGTGTCTGTTCCTTCTCCAATGTCCTCTGTTCGAATATCACCCTTGTTTGGTGAATAGGAAGTAATGACCGCACATTTTCCTCTAAGGTTTGTATCTTGGAAGAGTTTGTAGTATTTGCATGCCTCGTAAATACTACCTGCAACTAACATCGCATTTCCGTATTGGCTACTCAGGGCGGGTCGATTGGAAAAATCGAGTAAGATGTCCGAAACAATCTTTTCCATTCGGGATTTGGAACTGAGAACTTTTTGCATGGTTCCCCATTTTTTCTTTAGTTCCTTTCGTTGGTAATCGTTTAGACCTTTGGTTTTGGCATTGAACCATTCGTCCACTTTTTCGGGACTGCTAAGTCGTTGATCGATGTCTCTTGCTTCGTACATCAAATCCAAAACTACTTCATCTCTTACTGCTTCATTAAATCGGTATTGGTGGATGTATCTTCCAAAGACTTCCTCGGAGGTTTGTTTGTCCTTTCGGAGAAGAGGAGTTCCCGTGAAGCCAATGAAGGTTGCACCTTTCAGGATGGCTTTCATCAATCGATGGAGTTTACCCGATTGGGTTCTATGTGCCTCATCAATGAAGAGAAAGATTTCTCCTTGGGTTTGTGGAGGATTCTTCTTTATGCTTTCTAAGTAGGCATCAAAGTCATCCACATTGTTTTTTCCAAATTTATGGATAAGGGAGCAAAGTAAGCGAGGAGTTGCCATCGAAAGTTGCCCAATCAAATCCTTACCACTTGTGGTACGGTAAATCTTGTCACCCGATTGTTTAAATACTTTTTCGATTTGGGTATCTAATTCATCTCGATCGGTAATGACAGCAACCCTTGCATTGGGATTGTTTTCTAGGATCCAACGAGCAAGGATCACCATTACGAGTGATTTGCCACTGCCTTGAGTATGCCAAATGATACCACTTTCCTTTCTACTGACAAAATCCTGAGCAGACTTGATTCCAAAGTACTGGTGGTAACGTGGTAGTTTTTTGATTCCACCATCAAACAAAACAAAGTCGTAAATAATTTCGAGAAATCGTTGTTTGTTGCAAAGTTTTAATAAGTATTTATCTAAAAGATTTCGTGAGTTATCTTCAATCTCTTCTTTCCAATTGAGAAAGAACTTTTCTCCTGTTCCGACTGTTCCATAACGGAGACCTTCCGTATCATTCCCTGCAAAGACAAATTGGATTGTCGTAAAAAAATCTTCGATGGCATCTTTACTTTGGTTCCGAATGTTTTGTCGGATCCCTTCAGAAACAGATGTGGTAGCCTTCTTCAATTCTAATACGGCAAGGGCAATTCCATTCACATACAAAACCAAATCAGGACGTTTTTCCGATTTGCCAACAACGGTTACTTCTTCAGCGATTCCAAAGTGGTTGTTTTCAGGATGTTCCCAATCGATGAGTATGATCGTCTCGGCATTCTCACTAGCGGATTCTTTAACTGGGATGCCGTAACGAAGTAGGGAATAGACCTCCCTGTTCCTTTCATACAGCGATTTGCCAAATTGGTTGTTGGTTTGGTGGAGGAGGTCGAGAGTTCGGGATACTTTGGTTTCCGAAATGCCTCGCCTGGATAGGAATCGGGCGAGGAGATTCGGGACAATATTTTTGTTAGATTGGTCTCGCCAATCTCCTAGATAATCATAACCCAACTCGTTTTGAAAGAGTTTTATGACTCGGTTCTGCGTTGCCCTTTCGATCTCGCCTATTTTCATACTTATTTTTCAAGTATTGAAAGATCGTCAAATAGCCGTCAAATGGAAAATTTAAAGTTGAATCTTATATAAGGTTCGTTTGGGATTGCAACTTTCATTAAAGAGCAATTTAAGATATAAACTTTTCCTAAAGTTTACATAATGTCAAGATTTCACTTCATTTTAGAAACTCATAGAAAAAATGCTTCACTTTTAGTTTCAACAATATTACTTTTCCATTGTATGGGAGTTATAGATTCTTTATGAAATCACGATTGTTTTTATTTGTATTCCTTTTTTTTAATTTACCAACAGAAGGCTCGCCATCCAACGAAAAGTGTCCCGTTGAATATAACGAAAAAGTTGTAGAAATTGACGATCAGTCTTTCATCCAGGTTTCTTCCAATTTGAATTCAACATTAATTCAGTATGAAGAAGCGGGGTTATATTCAGAAGGATTGGCACTAGTTAAAAATGGATACACTCAACAATTTATAGATCAATCTGGCAAAGTCGCAATAGATTTATCAGATAAATTCTTTTTCTTTCAAAAGCCTTTTTCCGATGGGAAGGCAGTATTCTTTAACATTGAAAATCAAAGGGGAGCTATCAATAAATCAGGCGATGTTCTTTTCTTAAAAGATTATGATCAATTAATGTCCTTTAGTGAAGGGATAGCTCCATATATGAAAGATAATAAGCTTGGTTTCATTGATGAAAAGGGAAATGAACTTACTAAGCCAATATTTGAATATGACCACAAGATTAAATTTGAGGAAGGCTTTTCTGTAATAAAATCTCGTGGAAAATACGGATTCCTAGACAAGAGAGGAAAAATAATAGGAGATATTATTTACGAAGATGCGAATCCATTCCGAGAAGGATTGGCTTCAGTAAAGCTAAATGGTAAATGGGGATTTATAAATACGAAAGGAAAATTGGTCATTCAAAACAAATTTGAAAACGCAGATTCATTTTCGAACGGTTTGTGTACAGTGAGGATAGATGGGAAGGTTGGTTATATAAATACCAATGGCGAAATCGTCATTAAACCTCAGTATACGGGTGGTCGTGATTTTTCTGGAAATGTTGCTTTTGTAAGTACAGGATTCGATTTAGGGTTAATCAACGCAAAGGGAGAAACGGTGTTTAATCCGATCTTCGATATAGACATTCGCTCAAGATTTGAAGGTGATGTAGCACCAGTACGGATAAAATCGAAATATGGAATTATAAAGAACGATGGAACTTTTGTAAGAAAGGCTGAATTTGATAACATTTCTGAGTTTTCGAATGGATTTGCTTGGTTTGAATTAAATCAGCTTTATGGCGTAATTGATAAAAATGGAAAAATAGTGATCAAAGCTCAATTTAAAAAAATGCCCAGGATGACGGCAGGATTCTTAATTGTAGAAATAAATGGTCTATACGGGTATATAAAGATTCCTGATTGTGTATAACAAGTGCTAAGTTATTCATGTGAAATCAATTCTTGCTTTTGAACTGCCTCGTCAAAGTAACTCTGAGTGCCTTCGAAATTGCTACTTTTGGTTCGTTCTTTTTGTATTTGCAATTTGATAAAAAAATCCACATTAGGACTTAACTGCGAGAAGACGTTGAGTTGGCTTTTTCTATGGTTCAAAACTTTTGTATTAGTAACGTTGGACTTAGGTTCCTGAGACAAATTGGGAACTGGGAATCTTTTACACTCTGTAGTTTCCTGCAAGTAAGGAATTTTATAATTGCAGAAAATCGGTTAAATGCAATTAAAGAAACGGAAAAGCTCGGTTATGAAGGTATATCCTTCTTATTAACTATTCCATGGCTTCGTTTTCTGCGAGGGATTTTCCTTTATCATCCTTCCATTCAGTCATCCCATTGGCATTTCTTCCCATCACAATCACAGCACCTGCCGAAGGAGAAGAAAAAAGAAAATCGTGAGTGAAGATATAGTGATCGCCTTCTACTCTTAAGGTTCCATCGGCAATCAGCTTTTCACGAAGTCTCATGTATCCTTTTGCCCATTTCTCCATAGATGGAACTAATTCCATCATTGCTTGGCTTCCTTTTTTAACTACGAAACCTTCTGTTGTGAGAAAGCCTGTTGCTTTAATGCCTTTCGTTAAAATTGTAAAGTCCTTCGACTGAGAAGATATTTTCTCGGATTCCCTTTTATCTATTCGTTCGAATAATTTGAATCCTAATGTGTGAACTGTTAGTTTGATATTTTCAAGGAACTCTTCCATCTCCGCTTGGTCTGCTTCGGATATGGATGTTTTTGCGGGCACTGTAGAATTTTCCAATTCATAGCGATTTGCCTCTTTTGCTAATTCAAAAAGCCTTTTCTCTAGATACTTTACATGAGCTTTGTTTAGGTTCTTACTAAAAACACAAACTGCTTCAATCCAGAATTCTTTAGAACCTAAATGTTGTTTGAGCCTGTCTAGGATACTCTCTGCTTCGCCAATATAAACTAAGTCTTTTTCTTCATCTTCTGGATTCTTTCCGAATAGAAAATATACACCCGTGGAATATAAATCTTCCCTATTGATGGATTCCTTGATCAGAGTTCTTGGAATTTTATATGTGATTCCATTCCAATTGGAAAGTTCCGCAGAGATCCTTCCGCTGGCGTCTCCATCAATGAGGAAGAGGGTGATCTTTTTGGGAAAGGGTTTCATGGGTTTACTGTCTCGTTAGTATTTCAAATTCGTCAAAGATAGTCTTGTAAGCTTTTTCTTTGATTTTTTTAACAAATTCGCCTCGTTTAATCCAATGATTTAAATTCCTCAGAAAGGCAAACTTCCTTTAACAAAGCATAAGCCATGGCTCTTGGAACTCTGTAAGAAGGGTGATAGAAGCTAACAAATTTCATATTCTTTTCTTTCCCAATCAGAATATCATATCCAGAGGATTTTAACTTAAGGTTCGGATATAAAAGATTCAAATACTCATCTTTTGCAATTCCAGTGATGATCACATCAGGTTCTATAATTGCGATTTGTTCTAGGATAAATTCTTTGTCTCGATTTAGATAATGTTCTAATTCTGCATCGTTTGCTGTTGAGCCTCCAGCAATTTTTTTCACATTCATGAAGGCAATTTTCCGAATTGAATCAATCAAGTTTTCTTCAGATATAGATTGCACAGGTGGAAAGTTATTCAGTATTCCGTAGCTCCATTCAGCGATTCTCCTCGAAAAGCCAAATTTTATGCCATATTTCCACCAATCTCGGTAATCCTCTTCGGATTGCTCTGGATTGTTTGATTCTTTGGTGAGTACTAAAATTTTCACCTTAGCTTTTAAATACTCTTCTTCATTTATTATTCCATCGGAAACAAAGCTATTCTTAAATTCAGGATGCGAGTTTTTCCATTTTTCGAATAAAGCGTTCAGTTTTTCTGTTTTTGACATTGTTCCTCCTTTGTTTCTAACGATTGTTTTAAGTATGAATTGATTTCAAATTTAAGAGCTGTAAAATTTTCTGTTTTAATCGAAAATTAATATTATGAGTATTTAGGTATGATTGTAGGTAATATGATAAAACTTGTTCTGCCCATTTATTCTTTTTTTCCTCATAATTTTTCTTTAAATCAGAAATGAATTTAAAATCGATATCCCCATGTTTTAAATGCACTTTCAATGATAAAAGTTCATAGGCAGGGTACATATTTGCAGATGTAATTTCATCTACTATAGGCAATAATTTATCAGAACCAATATAATCTGCAATTTTATCAATCATGCTTACAGTTATAAGAAAGGCGAAAAATCTTATC
The DNA here is from genome assembly GCF_004769525.1 of Leptospira bouyouniensis. Classification (NCBI taxonomy): domain Bacteria; kingdom Pseudomonadati; phylum Spirochaetota; class Leptospiria; order Leptospirales; family Leptospiraceae; genus Leptospira; species Leptospira bouyouniensis. The sequence goes on from NZ_RQFT01000011.1 coordinate 11,095, forward strand.
GATTTTTCTATAAATTGCCTTTTCTCATCTTCTGATAATTCCTCTTTTTCAAGTTTTAAATCCAATCTTTCAGACAACCACTGTTTATATTCTTCGGATTGCATATCTTCTAGAAGAAAATTTAGCACTCTTAAACCTAATTCTTCAGTAGATAAAACTATTTCCTTCAGCTTCTTCTTTTCATAGGAACCTGCACGATTTTTTGCAATTTGACCTAGAACTTCCATAATCTTTAAAGATTTGCTAAATTCTCGAAGTATTGGGCTTTCATTAAGATTATCAGAAAAAGGTTCATTCGCATTCTCTTCGATTTTTCGTTCAATCTTTCTGTTTTCTTCTGTAGATTTTTCGGAAAGAATGGACTTTGGTAGTTCATGTATAAGTTGAATCATGAAATCGGTTTCTGATTTTAATAATTTAGCTGGCTTTATTTTATCAAACGTTAGCAAAGAATGCAAAATTACATCGTCGATTATACTTAGATTTTGTGCGTGATGAACCGTAAAAATAATCGTAAATGCACTTTCTTTCGTATAAATTGTATCGCATAATTCTTTAATTAATTCTTTATCATTAGTTTCTGCTAAGTATTTTCCCAAAAAAAAGAAAAAAAGGTAGTGATGTTCAAACTCGATGACATTCTCTTTAATTCGAAGAATTGGGTATTCGTTGTTTCTAATTTTATTAATGATACTATCCGCAACTAAGAACCTTTCTTTGTACACTCTATTGAAATTACTTAAATTTTCACTTTCAGTATATTCCGCCTTGTGTTTGTAGATATCAAATGATAATTGAGTGAGGTAGTTAAATGCTGTATCAATTTCATCTGGTTTTAAATTTTTTCTTAAAAGGTGGGCTGTAATCAACGCTTGATAGCAATGTCCGTATGCTGTAATTTTGTAATCATTTGGCATAAATGCTTCTAATGATTGTAATATGCTGAGAATATAAAATGGATATCTAGGTACAATTTGATTTTTGCTGATTATTGTATTAACTTTATCTTCTAGTAAATCGACGTCTTTGTCTGATATTTGATTCCCTCCGATAGTTTTCCACTTCCGAATAAGGTCTTCTTGTTTATCTAACGTGAATTTTTTTATTTTGATTAATTTACAATCATCTGATAGATTATCATCCTTAAAATAAGTTAGATATTCATCAGAACTCATTAGTATTATGATTTTACTATAGTTTTGTTCGAGATAAGGCAATATATTTTTTGAAATTAAATGATGAAAGTCATCTATTATGACAACTTTGTTTTGTTGCGATTTCCATAGCTCAAAATTTCCATTATACTGTTTTTGGAATTGATCTTTGAAATATTTCTCAAAATTGATAGTTTTTTTGATCAGTTCGCCATCAAGCAAGAGTGAATAAACGTTTGATTTTGCTAATTCCAAAGCGATGTTTCTGGCTATTGTTGTCTTTCCTGAAAGTTTATCTCCTTCAAATAAATAAAATTTATTAGTATTCTTCGGATTAAAAAATAGCTCATTCCAATTCGTTATGGATTCTTCTTTCGAAGAATCAAAGTTTTCGCCCAGTAATTGGGGAAAAATGAAAATGTCATCTAAAGTTAGTTCTTTTTTATTTTCTGAAAGAAATTCTATATTCGTTAATTCTTTCTTGAAATCTTCATTTATTAAAATGGAATTTTGATATTCTGTAATTACTTTTTTAAGTTCTTCGTAGATATTAAGCCAAGCCTTCTCTTGAGTATCCCATTCTGAAACTGGCTTCGCATCTTTTGGGATAATTTGATGGGAAGAACACTTCGCATCCTTCCATGTACAGGGTTTAATTATAATTGGGATAAATTTTTTTCCCACAGATTCAATCGCATATTCCATTTCCTTAAGACATGCTTGAGAAGATAGGAAGTTTTGAGAGAGCAGACCAAGTATTATATGTGCTCCAGAAAGATTGTAATCAATCTCTTTTTTCCAGTTTTCGCCTGCGAGTATTTTTCTGTCATGCCATTCATCAATAAGATTTTCGTTTCTTAAATTGGTTAACCATTTCTCAAGTTCAATACGAAATTCTTCATCCTGATGACAATAACTGTAGAATAATTTAATTTTATACATGTAAGTTCCTTTTTATTTTTGAAAAAAATCGCATCATTGCGGAATTATTACTCACCCCCATCCCCCCTCACACCAACCTAACTTTCCCTGTCAGCAACACCTGCATTAACCCCTGTTTGATCCCCTTTGTTTTCTCCAACTTATTCTCCAATCCCTCAATCTCCTCATCTATTTCCGAATGCACCATCGCAATAGCTTCTTGTTCGGTGAGAGTGGGGGGAATCGGAATTCTGATTTGAGAAAGCTGTGTCGCTGATATATGTACTACTGCATCTCCTTGTCCTCGACTTGCTTTTTGTTTCTGAATATATGGTGTATTCAACAAATAACCAAGGAACATAGAGTTACACTTATATGGTGAAAGTATCACGATATCACCTCCAGCATATGCTTCAAATGAGTTGATATATGCTACGCATTTACCGATATCTTCTTTCGTTTCTCCAGAACCAGCGAACAAGATATCTCCACTTTGTATTTTTTTTGCGGTTTTTGCTACAGTAGTTGAAATATAGGAGTAGAAGGATTTAATATAATCTTTATGCTTTGTATAGATTTCTCCATATCGAATGCAAGGTATATCTCCTGAATTAGACTCATCTTTACGAACACCTTGACCTTTGGTAAAAACCCCCACTTCCCCCAACTTCTTCACCTCCCAATCCTCAGGAATCCTTCCCACCTCCGTATCCTTCATTCCTCCCATCCCACCAAACCCAGGCAAACGGCGTTTCCCCGTAAGCAACTCTTGCATGGCTCCTTGTTTCAGGAGTTTTTTCTTTTCGATGGTGGTTTCCAGGGAAGTGATCAGTGCATCGGTATCGGAGAGAACTTCGGCAATGGCTTCTTGTTCGGCGAGAGTGGGGGGAAGGGGGATTGTTAATAGTCTACATTCTGCTACATTAAGATGTTGCTGAGCTAAACCACCTTGTGCTCGTAGTATTTGACTTTTTGCATATTCAGAGTTAAACCAATAAGATATGTAGTTGCTACTTATATTTTTTTTAGGGCGGGAAATTAATAAATCTATACAATTGGACCCAGAATATTGTTTGGAAATTACTGCACTAGTACCTGGGTAGCCAGTTCGAACAGTTACTATATCACCTTCTAGCAGAATACTTTTCTTATTTACTTTATTACCGTAATCACTAATGGAGATTAGGTTATTTTCATCTATTTTATTTTCTTTAATATTTGCCGATCTAAAAGCAGGAATTCCATTTTCGATATAATATTTTGCAGGCTGAATAACGATGCCTACAGAAATTTTATCGCATATTCGATAATACTCTATTTCTGACCAATTTTCTTTAATCATACCTCAAACCCCATCTTCGCCAAATGCCCTTTCACCTTTTTGTCCAGTGCCTCGGTTTCTTTCTCCAAAGTTTCCAGCGGACTTTCATACCGTTCCGCAAGTTCTTTGATCCGTTTGGTCAAGGTTTGGCTAATGCGGTTCAGTTCTGATTGCACATCTTCCGAGAGTTTGGCGAACCATTTGGATTCTACCACAAGGGTTTTGATTTCCTCTTCCTTTAAGGTTTTGTATCGTTCGCTCACTTTGGTTTGTAAGTCCGTCTGTGCCTGTTTGATTTTGGAATTGAGATCCGTGACTTGGTAGGCTACGTTTAGGTATTCTTGGAGGAAGTTGATTTCTTCCTTGGCATCTTTATCCGATTGGATTTGTTTCAAGCGAGCTTGTACCGATTTAGGTGTAATGGTGTCCTTATCGGTTTTGGCATCCGAGAGAAGTCCTTCGTCTCCACCTTGTTCTTCGACCATTTCTTCTAGTTTTAAGTCCAGGCTATCTCGTTCGGACTCCAAGGTTTCGATGGATTCCTTTTCCTTGGCAAAGTAGGCTTGGATGAGGAGGGCTTTGGGAATGAGCCTTCCTTCAAACTCTTTGGATTTGCCAATGGGTTCGATTTCCTTTCCCACCTTCCAACCTTCATCCACAACCAAATACACATCATCTTGCATCACCTCAAGCCAATAGGTCATCAGATGTTGGTAGATATCATAAGCATCCACAAGAGGGGTTTTGGAAAAGGCAGTGAGAAGGCTTTCGCTAAAGTTATGGATAAACACCTTAGGTTTGGTTTTGCTCCCAATCGACTTACATGCATCGAGTCCGCTTTCTTTCCATTTGGCGAACGTGTTTTCGATTTGTTTTCCAAATTTCACAAATTCAGGATGAGAATAGATGGTAGTTTTGATCTCTTCCTTCGAACATTTGAGATCATAAAATCCTTTTCGTTTGTTGGTAGTAAAAAGAGTTTCTTTCAGTCCTTGATACACCTCCCAAAAAGGAGAGAGGGCATCCACATCCAGTTCAGGAATCCCGCCATGCAAATGAGCTTCGATGTTTTGGATGTCTTCTGGTTCACTGCTATCAATATAACGAGGGATATTGAGATTGAATTCCTTCTCTTCAATCTCTTTGAATGTCACCTTACGGCTGTATTTTGGAATTTGAATTTTATTGGTAAACACATCCACAATTTTGTGAATGTCTTGTTCCCGAAGTCGGTTTTTATTTCCATCCTTCTCAAACCCTTTCGACGCATCGACAATGAAAAGTTCCTTACGTGTTTCAGCTTCTTCCTTATTGATCACAATGATACACGCAGGGATGCCCGTTCCGTAAAACAAATTGGCAGGAAGACCAATGATCCCTTCGATATAACCTTTTTGGATCAGTTTCTTTCGAATCTCTGCCTCCGCATTCCCACGAAAGAGAACACCATGGGGGAGAATGATCGCCCCCTTTCCATTGCTTTTCAAACTACGAACCGCATGCAGTAAAAAAGCAAAATCCCCATTCTTTTGGGGAGGAATACCAAAATCCTGAAACCTCCCATAACGATCGTTTATGGGATCTATTCCATTGCTCCAGGCTTTAAAAGAAAACGGAGGATTGGCGACAAAAAAATCAAACTGTTTGAGGTCTCCTTTATCAGTAAGATACAAAGGATTGGCAAGTGTGTTCCCTTGTTTGATCTCTGCCGTTGGATTGTCATGGAGGATCATATTCATCCGTGCCAAAGAAGACGTTGCCACATCCATCTCTTGTCCATACAGAGTGATCTTACCCGCCTCAGCCGATACCTTCAGAAGCAAGGAACCAGAACCACATGTGGGGTCATAAGCCGTCTTACTAGATTTATCAGCCGAAGACACATGGATGATCTTTGCCATAATGCGACTCACTTCGGCAGGAGTATAAAATTGACCCTTACTCTTGCCACTTTCCGTAGCAAAATGCCTCATGAGATACTCGTAAGCATCTCCTAAAATATCATCACCTTCCGCCTTGTTACCCGAAAAGTCGAGGGATGGGTTTTCAAAGATTGCAATGAGATTGGTGAGACGTTGCACCATCTCTTTTCCACTGCCAAGTTTATTCACATCGTTAAAATCGGGAAAATCTGAGATTTTGTTGGCTTCTCCAAGTGGTGCGAGTATCTTTTTGTTGATGTCATCGCCAATGCTCGTTTTTCCCTTCAAGGCAACCATATCCTTAAAGGAGCTACCCTTTGGCACGGTAATGGGCGAAAAAGCTTCCCCTGCATATTTATCCGAAATGTATTTGATAAATAACATCACGAGAACATAATCCTTGTATTGTGATGCATCCATCCCGCCCCGTAGTTCGTCGCAAGATTTCCAAAGAGATGAGTATAATTCCGATTTTTTAATTGCCATATTGTCTCGCCAGAGTCTTATTTTTCTTAAAATTATGCAATTGTTTCATGCTAGCAGATGGGTGGGACAAATGTTTGGGAGATTGCATTTTTAAAAAAAATTAGCCAGGATTTGCAATAAAATAGGCTTTTGCAGACACCTAAATCATGGGACTTGTATCGAAATCTTCTACCGAGTTTTACCATCCCAAAACCCATCAATTCAGAAAAATTTCAAATTCGCATATTCAAATAGAAAGAAATGTCCCACACCCACATGATAATACCAAAGGAAATCCTATGAAATCAAAATTAAATTATCGAATCCTTCCTGTTATACTATCGCTAGGCATTTTCGCAAGTTGCAACTTCGAAAGTTATATATCGATCTCCTTTTTGGAGATCCAAAATTTGCTTCGATCAAAAGAAAAAAAGGGAATTCTTTTTCCCGCCACCATCCGTTTGGAGGTAAGCGGATCCGAAAGCTGTGAAAAAGACAAAGGCAAAATCACAGACTATGTAAATGATTATCTCATCGAGCCAGGCGAAGGAGTATGCATAAATGATTCAGACAAAATGAAAACCTACCTCCAAATCGAAGGAAAGGTAAAAATGGTAAACGACGAATCCCTCCTTCAAAATGACATCCACTTAGTTAGTTTCTCTACTTTTGAGAAAGATAAAGAGATAAAAGTCGCTCTCCATTTGAATAGCAATAGCTTCTATTCGATCTCTGCTTTCTCACAAAGGGAGTTTTGGTCTAAATTATAAGCCAAAGATTTCTCCGTTCAAATCAATATAGAAAACAATTCCTCCCAAGATTTAATGATGAACTGTCGCAGTTGTTACTTGAACGGAACTCCAAAACCATTCCGAGGAACCACCGAATTCACAAAAGGATCCTATGTAACGGTCAAACTCTCCACGATCTTTGTGGAATCCATCCTAGAGAATGGGGAGGATACAGTGGTTTCCTTCTACAAAAAAGAAAATACAAACAATCCGCAAAATGCCAACTAACAAGGAACAAAAAATGAAATTATTTAGAATCTTAGCAATCTCTCTCATCTGGCTTTCCGTCACAGGCTGTTTGGATATATTTCAAACAATTGAAATTGGGAAAGAAAATGTATTAACCAGTTTTATTAGGATTAAGGCTTATCTACCAGAAAATAAAGAAAAAGTTTTCACTCAAAATTCAACATTAGGTTTTTATGATTACCCTGATTTAAAAGTAAAAACATCAGTGAATACAAAAGACAACTAACAAGGGATGGATATCCTATATTCAATACCTTTAGCAAAATTGAAATCAGGTTTAGCAGAGAGTAAAAAAGAAATTTTACAACCTCCATTTATAGACAAAAATGGTCAGCTAATCTTTGTTTTTATGCCAGACAAAAATAAAGTTGAGAAAGGAAAAACCAAACAAGATGAAGAAATGACTGAAAAAATTCTTGGAATGTTTTCTTATAAGATCTATTTCCCATCGGAATGGAAACCAAAATCTGGAAACATTAGGTTGGTGAATTCGAATCAAAGTATGTCAATTGAAATCATCTCCACTGGAAATGGTGTTCTGATTGATTTTCCAATGCGATACGTAATTGCAGGTTCAATCCTGACCCTTTCAAAAACAGAAAATGTCGATTCCAAAGTTGCAAATGACTATATCGAAAAAATGATCAAAGAAAAGGAAGTTGCTCGAAAGAAAGAAGAGGAAGAACGAAAAAAGCAAAACGAAATTGAAAGGAAAAAACAAGAGGAATACGAACGAGAAGAAGCCAAAAGGAAAGAGGAAGAGAAAAAACAGCAAGAGCTAGATGATAAGAATGACGGGGAAGAGGAGTGAGATTTTCTTTCAAATCATAATCATTTCATAAGATTCAAACTGGGTGTATAACTCTTTGGTGGACAGATCAATGTTTTGGAATTGTTTCTGAATTTTAATGACAATTTCTGATTTGAACATCGGGAAAAAATATTGAACACGAAGATCATCCAAAAGCTGAATGCTTGATTGAATGGAATCTCGTATTTCGAAGAGGGAAGCATGCACGATAGAGCCTAAATCGTAACCATTTAGATTGATGATCTTTTTTCCATTGATTGTAACTGTAGTTTGATTTTCATCGAAGACAATCATAGAGAATAAAAGATCAAAAATGAATTTAAGTTCTCCAAATGTGGATACCAGATCATTGGTATCTTCCTCACTAAACTCATCTCGTAAAAGAATCCAGTTTGATTCTTCTATGATCTCTCTAGAATGTTTTAGATATTGCTGAAAATCAGAGGAAGGAGCAGGATCCATTTTGAAATCTTAATTTTATTTCTTTTGCCTGTATAGAATTAAAAAAGGTAAGTGAATTTTTTTGAAAAAAATAATCCAAATGCGGGACAGGATGGAAAAGGCAATCGAAAAGAGAGGTGAGGAAAACTAGATTTTACAAGTGAACTTTTTATGCTTCGAAAGTTGAAATAGAAAAATGAAAGAAACTCAGCGGAGGGAATGATTTTGAATCAGAATGAGAAGAGGTTTACTGCCATTGATTTTGAAACTGCCCAAGGATACCGATGGAGTATTTGTCAGGTGGGAATAGTAATTTATGAAGATTTCCAAATTAAGGAAGAACATGATTTTTTAGTCCAACCACCTTCCAACTACTATTGGAATTCGTTTTCGGATATCCACGGATTGACCGCTGATCATACTAAAGATAGTCCAACGTTTGACATCGTTTGGAAATTCAATGAACCATATATAGTGAATCAGATCGTTGTTGCTCACAATGGACTTTCATTCGATTTTCCTGTCTTACGAAAAACATTAGAGTTTTACCAAATCGAAGAACCAATATACGAAAAGGCTGATACTTACAGACTTTATGGAGAAAAGCTTTCCAGTCTATGCGAAAAATATGAAATTATGTTAGACCACCATAATGCTCTAAGTGATGCACGGGCATGTGGTGAACTTTATAAGAGATATCTTTTGAAGCGAAAGGATAGTGTATAATGAATGTGGGAAAAATGTTACGAAATCAATAAAATCTCTACCATCCAAGTATTGTTTGGTTGGTAAAGATTAAAACTTCTATTCTCAATATTAAATCTTGATAATCAAGATTTAAATACTACTGTAATCTATTCCTTCCTAATTTTTGAATCAATACCAGCGTAAAAAATGCATATTGATGCTAGCAATGTTGTTATACCAGCAAATGGAAAAAAGTAAATGAATTCAACTGCACTTAATGAAATAGTAATTGCTGTTGATAGCCAAATTAGAAATAACGAAATCTCTTTGTTCTTATTTAGATGATAAGATAGTATTAATAGAATTAAACTAGTATATATTAATAATATGGAAGTGATCAAACCATAACCGTAATAGTATTCTCCCATACTTCTGTTTGTTCCCATGAAGTAGAATTTATGATCTATCATGCCTCGAATGACGCTCTGTTTTAATGGGTCATCGCTTTCATCCCAAGTAGCATTTCCAAATGAATGTCCGATTAAATGAAATAGTAACAAACCTGCTGAAATTCGTAGTAAAATAATTTTTTTCATATTATTATTAATCCTTAAAAATTTTGTAATCCAATCCTGTTTCCCTCTGAATCTAAGAACAAACCAGTGTAACCAGCCTCCTCACCAAAATAGGTTTTAGGCATAAGTACTTCTCCTCCAGCATCTATTACTTTTCGTAGTATAATATCTAAATCTATTCCACCGTCTAGATAAGGTATTGTGCCTTTAGATGCTGGTGTATGATTCTCGCTTTGTACCAGTGCACCTGAGTTATGATTATCCTTTGTCGGGAAAAGTGCATATTTTGCATTACCCATTTCCATTTTTTGCAAATTGACATTCAAAATAGTTTCATAAAAATTGATAGCTCTTTGAAAATCTGAAACCGAGATTTCAATCCAATTAATTAATCTGTCCATTAATTACCTCCAAATTTATCTCTAATGGTATATTAATTGCGTTTGGATGTATTGTAAAAATGGGAACACTTAAAAATATTTGCTAAACTCATTTATTTTTTGGTAATACCGATCAGGCGAGAATCCCGTAAATTTCCGAAATTCTTTAATAAAGTGTGACTCATCGAAATAACTTTCATAAATTAGATTTCTATTCCAATTGTTTTCCTCGCCAAATTGAATCGATTTATAGTATAATTGAAATCTTTGAATGGTTGCAAATTGCTTTGGTGAGATACCAAGATTATTATGAAATAGTTTATTAATGTATCGTCTAGAGAATCCTGTGTCAGATTCCAAATCGTTTACTTTTATGATCCCATTTTGTTTTTCAATCAAATCGAGACAGTATTCAAAGATTTTATTTTCACGATTATTAATTGAGATTCTACTTAATAAGAAATTTTCTATTATTTTTATTTTATCCACTGGATCTCCGTAGTTCGATAAATTACTTATTATTCGATTCCCTTCACCTTCACCAAAAACTTCATTAAAACTATAGAGGTTATTGGAAATTACAAACAAATTTAGATCTAAAAATTTATAGCTATACAATGGGTTTAATTCAAAGCCGATTGAGCCATTTTTTTTTGAACCTTCAATTTTAGTAACTTTATCTCTTACACCAATTAGATAAATTCGATTTTCCACGCATTTCTCAGTTTTATTTTCTGATGTGGATATTAGATGACCACTATAAGGAAGCATGATTTTCAGCTTTCCATTCGGTGGTATAATACTTCCTTCTTTGCCGCCTATGCTAAATGGACTTTCATGAATCCAAATTTTATTTATGTATTTTTTAAGCTTTGGATTTGGCTCTATGAATTTTAAGATCAAGTTAATTAACCTAAAGTAATAATATTTTTTTTATATTATTTTAGCGAAATTTGATTAATCAGACTACTATTTTATTTCTTATTGAGTGGTATTTTGATCCTTTTTTATTGAAATTCAATATAATCTGTATTGGTTTATTTCGAAGTTGCTCGGAACTTTTAAAATGGTAAAAGGATAATATAAATTCCATTTAAGGAGTTAGTTTTAATTATTGATTATCTAAATAATCACATTGACCCTTGCATCCACATTTTTTTCGCCCTTGCGGTAACTGCTTTCGAGGCATATCGGCAAAATCGAAATACAGTAAGATCTGTGCTTGTATTATTGGAAAAATTGACTGATAATTCTAAAGCAAAACTTGTCTATTCCCTATATCTGGTAAACATGGGTCACTCACTAGCCATGAATGTCGTATGCAAACATGATCTAGATAAATTTTTGAAATCGGATGCGATTTAAAAAAATGTTCGAACGGAAATAGCAGTTGGGAGAAGGGGAATTTTAGGCTCAGGTTACCAGGAACCTATCATGGATAGAATTACTTTATCTGTTTCTTATACGGATATAAACAATCGTATATATACAACTAAATTTATAAATGGAAACCATAACTTTTACAAAGGTAATAAAATATAAATATGAAAGCTAATTCAAAGTCGAAACTAGGAAAAAAATTCAATGAAACTCTTGTGTTTGCTTCGGAACTGCATGCTGAACAAACAAGGAAAGGATCCGAAATTCCTTACATAACTCACTTGCTAGCAGTTGCTTCTATCATAGGTGAATGCGGAGGAACAGAAGTTGAAGTAATTGCAGGTCTCTTGCATGATTCCGTAGAAGACCAAGGCGGACAAGAAACCCTTGAACTAATTAAACAAAAATTTGGTAACGAAGTAGCCGAGATCGTTATGGAATGCTCCGATACGGACATTGTCCCAAAACCTCCCTGGAAAGAGAGAAAGACAGCCTACCTAAATCATCTGAAGGAATCGAAGAATCAATCTGTAATTCTTGTCTCCTGTGCGGACAAACTCCACAATCTTAGGAGTATAAAATCAGATCTCTCAGAAATCGGAGATTTTGTTTGGAATCGTTTCACTGCTCCAAAGGAAGAAACGATCTGGTATTATAGAGAACTTCTGAAGATTTATAAGATGAAAAATGCTCCAAAAAGGCTGACAGTGGAAATGGAAGAGATAATCGGATTTATTGAGAAATAGATTCCAGGAAGCTAACTTTTCAAATGATCTTGTAGCTTTCCTTTGATAAAATTATGAAGACAATCATCATAGTAGCAGTAGAGAAGTTTTACATTATTTAAGATACAAAGATTTAGCTTAAGTTTATCCCTTTTAATCTGTTTCCGAAACGCTCGTTTTCCACCAAAGTAATCGATCGGACGCACGTGCTGTGCTCCTTGATACTCAATTGCAAATTTAATTCCATTTATCTCAAAATAGAAATCAAGTTCGAGTCCACAGAGCCATTCAGGTCGATACCATCGTTTAATTCTTTTTGGTTCGATAACTTTTATTAGTTCTTTGTAAAGGGTGTGCTCTTGGACATTTCCTTCACCAATTCGTTTGTATCCGAGTTTTTCTCGTAGTTGGTTTTCTGATTCCCTTAAGCAGTTTTTAAGTTTTTTTCTTAAGAATAGATAGTAGAAGAATTTGCTATTCTCATACGATTCGAGTTTTGGTGCAAAGTAGTCCTCGTTCTTAACCTCAAAGATATAATGTTCAATGAGAGGTTTTTGGTAATTTGTTTTGAATTTAGGAAGATTCTTTTTTAGGATTTGTATGAATAAATCTAAATTTGAAATCACAAGATCTGAGAGTGGATAAAGATCCTTGAAATAGAATAAAAACACTCTGTAGTCTAGAGGATTCCTTTTTTTCACATTTCGTTTGAGGAATGCAAAGGCATCTATGTTCAAGCTATTGATTCCGACTTTTCCATTATTAAGGATATAGCGATAGAGATAAGATTGGAATAGCCTGTTTGAAAAAAATGGTTTTAGCACATTGAAAACATACTGGGTAAATTCTTCTCTGTGGGATAAAGGAAACTTTTTTAAATATATTTTAAATAGTTTGATTTGAATAAATTCCAATCCATTGTTCCATAATCCCATTTCTGGCGTATATTCTCCTGAACGACGCTGAAGATTTATCTCGTAAAGTTTGGATCTGAATTCTTCTTTTGTATAACAAAGTGGAAGTTCTTTTTTGTAATCTTTTTCAATGCTCTCTAGTTTTAGTTTGTCATTTAATGTATCGATAGAATTACCCTCTCTTTTATTTAATACTTTTCCGAAAAGAAATCGAAGCTTCCCTACCTTACTATTAAGCGGATTCCCTTCCTAAATCGTATTTATTTTCAATGAAATCGGAGTATTCTTGAAGTTTATTTCTGAAAGAAGTGCAACCCAGTTCATATAGGATTGACATTGAGCTAAAACCAAATCCGTTATCGTTACTCGATTGATTTAACTCTTCGGCAATCCGATCTTTATTCGCCGATTGTAGGCTTTCAATGAGTCTTAGCCATTCATCCAAAAGTTTTTTTACGAAAAGTTTAGTCTTAGGGATCAGGTCGTTTCCATCGCCGATCTCTTGCATTAGATTGTATAGTTCAAGGAATGCAGGTTCCTCAGTGTATATCATTCGTTTTGAGAAGTCTGGTTTCGGATATTTATTTAATAGTTCCTTAATTTTGATATAGATAGCTTTCTGTGATTCGGTTAGTTCTTTTTTCATTAGTGGTCTCCTAGCCTCGCTTGTTTCTTTGTTTGAAACGGGGGCAGGGATAATATCACGATGTGGAGATTTTTGTCAACTTAAAAATAGTCTGCACACTTATTATGAGAGAAAATTATAGCAAAATTTTACATCAGTATGGGATACCTAAGCTCGGCTTTTACAAATTCTAAGCTTGTAAATTATAAGTAAGGTTTAGATGATTTGGCTAATAGTAAGTTAAGTGACTTTCATATAGTTGGGAATTACCATATGTTATTAATCCAAGATTATAAAGTCAAAAAGATCGTTTTTCAGATTGTGGAAGCAAAATAAGGTCAGGAAAATCATTGGAGCTATTCTATTTCAACTAATTGTTATTTTGGATATCCATGGGAAAAGATCGAATAACTGTAAATTGGAAATCCATTAAGTATCTATTCAATGTAGAAGAATGTAAGTTCGAGAGTTTAGATGATGGCATGGGAAGGCATTACTCTACAGTATGTACTTCCTATTGTAAGATTGAAATTCAAGAACCTAGAATCATTCCTGATAAGAGTTATAAACTCTAATCATTTTCTGTCACATTGAGCAAAATGTTTTTAAGCAACTGTTTATCTTCTAATATGGCTTGATTTTTTATATTGGCTTTAATATCAATAGTACCAGAACCTTGAATTAGTTTTCCAAGAACGTTGTTTTCATTTTGTAATTTACTGTCCTTTTCTATCGATATATTCCCATCTCTCTTCAATAATAGAGCTTGACCATTATAAACCTCCTTTCCGTTAACAGAATTATGAAAATAAGAATAGACTTTATGTTCAGGAATACACTCTACCAAATACAGGTTATCAGTAATTCTTAAACCTATTCTACCGATGAATACTTGAAATCGATTAAATGGAATTATTTTCTTTCGGTCTTCTAAATATGAGACGAACTCATACTCATTCAATCTTTCTTCACTTTCCATGATACGCAAGTTTTCAATTCGCAAATACCTATTTAATTCGTTTAATAAAAAAGAGTTTATTGCTATCGATTTTTCAATAGATTTATCATTTTTTCCTACTGAATCGAGGTATAGCTTTTCAAACTTATTTGCTTTATATTTATATATTTCACTTTTCTCCTTTTCTTTCATATTTTTAATATCACCATCTGTTTTTTGCTTAAAATATGAAAACCAGTAATTAAGTCTATTGTGTATCCATAGAGGAAAAGCAAACATCATAACAAAGGGAATAAATAATCTATAATACCATTCACCATAAAGAAAACTTTTAAAAAAAAGTACTGCGTATGGATCTTGGATATTTACTATCAGATCAATTAGAATATCATAATTTAAACAAAAGAATGTAAAAATGAAAGAACCCATGAAAGGGTGACCAATTTTATCTTTCATGATATTAATAAAAGTATCGCTTGCCTCTTTAATTGCCGACATTTAGAACTCCTTTGAATATATAAAACTAGTGGATTTAAGCCTCGCTCCCACAACCTAACAGTATGTTTATTCTGTCTAGTTAATTATTGTAATATACTGACAATTGATCTTCATGGGATTCAGCTTCTGCTTTCCTGTATTTTTCTCTAGCTTAAAAATGCTACTTGGTTAGATACTCCAAAAAGAAGTCACAATGAATGGAATTGAAACAATTTAGATCTCTTGTCTATTTTCTAGAGCTACTTCGCCATATTAGACAGTTTGGTTTTGCTAAGTTTTCTTAGCCTTAAGCCTATGATTATAATCTCCTGGAAGGGATTCTCCCTTAGAAGTCTAAAGTCCTAAATCAATAAGAACTGATGGATTCACTTTAACTCTTCTCCATCCATGTTTTGATGCCTTAGCTTCGAATCCCATTGGTAATGGAGCGTAGTCATAACTTTCTCGATATACAAAGTAATAGTTTTGATTGGCTGGGATCTCCTTAGACCATATGAAGAAATATCTTTTTTACTGTAGATTAGCAGTGAAAAGTGAGTAAGAAAGGAAGTAGCGTAAGAATTGTATTCAACTTAATTTGTAAGCACTTTTATTTGTGTTACTTTAACTAGAAGAATTCGAACTAAACAAATGAATTGTACATAGAAGACATTAAGTATTTTTTCCAATAAATCTTATCAAATGAATAGTAGATTCGAGAGCAAATTGACTCAAAAATCTTGACGGAATTGATTTTCACCGTATAACATATATATCTATGTCACGTTCTGGATTAGCCGAAAAACAGTTCAAAATTGAGAAAGCAGAAAAGCCTACAGAATTGCGTGGATCTCGTTCCAAAAAGACAAGACTTTTCTCAACTTCCCCCACAAAATCCACTTCCCCAAAACTAAAAAACCCAAAATCAAGCCCAACTAAGGAACAAAGCGATAATCGACAAGGAGAGCGTTCTAACTGTGTAAAGATAAATGAAAGGCTCGCTTCTTCATGCGAAGATACTGACAAAATAAAAAAAAGAACGCATAATATATTATCTGATCCTAAGCTTAATCAGTTCTTCAAATTAAAAACCTTAACCATCCTTAACGCTCTCTATCCAAAGTCCTGTGGATGCGAGAAACCTAATCTAGTTTATCTAAAGGTGAAGGGTAGGGAATCCATCGCTAGGTGTTCTTCATGCCATAAGATGGTCTCTCTCACTGCCAACACTCCATTCCAAGGCTACAAATCGAATCTAGCCTACATCAGCTTCATCATTTGGGATATGGTGAATCAATACCCTAAGATTATGACATCAATGGAGATCAGTAGGAAACTAAATCTATCTTACAAAACTTCATACTTCCTTAAGAAGCGATTACAGGTTATCTTCTCACAGCTCAATGAATCCCTTAAGAAGAAACTCTATGAAGAGCTTCAAAACCCTGTAGAATCAGATAAAAAACCTATAGCTGTAGCTGACTCAGTAGTTCTTTACTCTTCTTCCTTACGAGCCAATAAGCATCGATCCAGAAGATACAAAACAGGAACAGCTTCTATCTATTTGAGTAACTCACTTGGAGGAGAACAGAAGGGAGTATTGGTTCACACTGTAGGGATTAATCACGGAATGAGTTTTTACAAATCGATTCCACTTAATAATCAAGAATATCTAGGGAAGGACTTAGATGAAAAGATTCCTAAGAACGTAACTCTCTACACTGATGAAGGATATACATTTATCTGGGATAGACCTAACCACAAAATGGTCAATCATTCAAGACGTTCTAATGATCCAAGGTATAACCTAAGTCGTGAAAGGTGGGTAACTAAGGAAGGTGTGAGTTCTAATGGTGCTGAAGCTCGCAATAATATACTTAAGCAGTCCTTCAGAAGTTATGGATATGTAAGTCCTAAGTGGTCACAGTTATACTTAGATGAGATAAGCTTCTTAGGGAACGTAAGGTTCTCCAGTGAATTGAGAAGTTTACTGAGTTTGGGTGAAGTGAATTTTGTGGGAGTAGGTAATAAGAGCTAACTGGTGCCCCAGGAGGGAATCGAACCCCCACTGTCGGTTCCGAAGACCGATGTTCTATCCGTTGAACTACCAGGGCATGGAGACGGGATGTATTGTCAGGATAAGGGGACCCTTTCTTCGGGCAAATGATTTTTTGGAAAAGAAAAACTCATCCTTACGATGTACCAAAAGAGTAAAATGGTCCAAAACACAAGGGACAATCGTAAGAATAAAAAAACAAAGTAGATTGGTTTGGGTTTTCCTGGAACTAAGAAGATGGTTAGGTCATTTGTTTGGAACAATTGTGAACCTGGGATTTTTTTGCGGATGGCATCAAAGTTTTTTCGAAATTCGCCCAATCGTTCTGATGGGTCCAAAGCAAAATCATTTGTGTATCTGAGTGACCCTTCGTCTCCAAAAGCATAGAAAGTTGTTTCCCAACCTAGAAAATCAAAATGGATTGGGAATGATCCGGGTGGGTTTCTTAGGAAAAAATAAATGGTTCCTCCATCATATACAAAAGAAGGGATCTGACCTTCTAACCTAATTTTTGTTTTGCTAAAACCATCTTCGTAAAAGTCGGACCAATCCCCCCACTGGAAAATTGTGCCTCGGTCATCTTTCCAAAGCAATCCTCCGAGATTTCCCAAAGTTTCTAATTCTCTTTCCCATGCCAAACGGACGTTTATTTTTTCAGCCAATGTATTTTTTTGAATGGAATGGTAACGAAGTGAGTTTTTTAAACGAATGCGAAGTTCTCGAATTTCTGTTTGGTTTGTTTCAAGCAATCGTTTTCGAATTTCAATTTCTTCTTTTTGGAATGGATCTGAAAATACAACCTCAGAAATAGTAAGTATAAATTCAGTGAATGGATCTTGAGAATCCTTCATCGCGTCTGCATAGGTATTTGATTTTGGAACCAAAAGAAAGACGAGGAACAGAAAAAAATAGATTCTCATCTCTTTGAGTATCGGCAAAATTGGGAGGAATGATGACATGTCCTATCTGCCAAGCGCACAAAAATCCTTCAGAGATAGTTTTTGAAAACGAATTTTGGATCTTAAGAAAGGCGAGCCAAAACCTCGAAGGGTATCATTACCTCGAAATCAAAGGCCATATCGAATCTTGGAACCAATTGACTTTGGAACAATTTGAGGCATATGGTCGAGCACTCCATAAGGGAACAGAAATCATAGAAACCTCACACCCCAAAAAAATATATATGACTGCCATTGCAGAGCGAGTGCCTCATTTGCATGTCCATCTTATCCCAAGGTTTGAAGGACAAACCCCCGGTATCGAACACATCGCCATGGCAACAGGACCAGGATTTCCGAAACCAATGTAAAAAGTGGTTGGATGATTGAAAAATCTTCCTACTATTTTTGCTTGTGATTTTAGACAGACATCCATCGAACCAAATCCCACGTTCTTCGATTGAAGGAATTGAGACTTTACAAGAGCGTTTTTTCCTCCTTCAACGGGAAAGTGCACACCAGAAAATTGCACATATATTTATTTTAGAAGGATTTTCTTCTTCAGGAAAAGGATCCATTTTACAGTCCCTCACCATTCGCCTTGATCCAAGAAAATTCAAGGTTTATTCTCCCTATGTGGGCCAATCAGAAGATAGAGGGTATCCATTTTTATGGAATTTTTGGAAAGTATTACCTCGTTATGGTGAATTTTTGTTTTACTTAAATACGTATTACAGTCGTTTGGCGTATCTTAGGTCTCAGAAAAAAATTGATTTAAACGAATATGATCACAGATTATTATCCATCTTAAATACGGAAAGAATTCTATCGAAAGACAAAATCATTGTTCATAAGTTTTTTCTGCATCTTTCCAAAAAAGAGCAGAAAAAACGATTGGAAGAATCCAAAAAAAAGAAAAAGGATTGGGAATTATCAGCTTACGACAAAGACCAAGGCGAACATTATAAACGTTATTTTGAAATTTATGATTCTATCTTGAGTTCCTCTCGAACAGTCGATTCTCCATGGATAGTGATCACCAGTGACAAAAAAGAAGATACAAAACTTTTAGTGTTCGAAGCGATTTTAGATCGTCTTGAAAAAACATTAAATTATGATTCCAAAACAAATTTAAAAAAGATCAACCACGGAATGGAACTCATCCCATGAAACAAACTTTGTTCAAAACAAGAATACTAAATGTAACACAATTGGATCTAAACCAGTCATTACAAAGTGAAGAATACCAAGTTTGTATGAAAGATCTCAAAAACCAAATTAGAGATCTTACTTTTTTAGCCAAAGCAAAAGATCGCCCCATACTCATCGTATTCGAAGGGTGGGATGCGGCGGGTAAGGGTGGTGCCATTCGTCGCTTAACATCTGAAATCGATCCACGTTTATTTGAAGTGCATAATATCTCTGCCCCCAATGGAGACGAAATCCAACACCATTACCTTTGGCGTTTTTGGAATCGAATCCCCAAAAAAGGCCATGTAGGAATATTTGATCGTTCTTATTATGGAAGAGTGCTCGTGGAACGAGTGGAGGGTTTTGCTACTGATGTCGAATGGTCAAGAGCCTATGAAGAAATCTTTTTATTCGAAGAACAACTCCAAAGTTTTGGTACGATCATCATTAAATTTTGGTTGCATATCAGTTCGGATGAACAACTCGCTCGATTTGAAATGAGAAAAAATGATCCTCTCAAACGTTGGAAACTCACAGAAGAAGATTGGCGTAACCGTGACAAATGGCATTTGTATGAGGATGCTGCCAATGAAATGTTCCAAAAAACAGATTCACCCAAAGCACCTTGGCATTTGGTTCCTGCAAATGATAAATACTTTGCACGGGTAATGGTTTTAGACGCTGTAAAAAAAAGGTTAGAAGAAGAATTGAGGTGAAGAATAGCTTGTGAGTAAGTTCTACTGACATTGCTATTTTAATTCAGAAGAAGTCAGAATTAAAAATTACTTATGATCAATTCTCGATTTTGAATTTGATAGTCACTTGGTTGATTCAAGGATTGTTTCGAAATTAACAATTTATCGTACCTATTAGAGATGTGGCATATTACAAGTTTGAACAAAGCAGGAGATACATTCTTGGAAAATAATTTCGTCTGATTTTTCAGGACCATTGTTTTTTTGAACTAAATAACAGTTTAGAAACGATTCTTCCTTTCTTTCAGTGGTTTTATCTTCTTCCTTTTTTTTAACACAATTGGCAAAGAAAAATATTACAAAAACAATATAGTAAAAAATGATAGTAGATTTGCTCATACAGCGCATTCGATATCCACATACAATTATATCAAAAATGATTTAAAAATTTCGCATTCACTTTTCCTTGTAATTGTATTTAATATAATACTAGAAATAAATTCTCCAATTTTCTTACTAATTTAAATAAGTTTGGTGATTATTTTTAGTATTTTGGAAGTTCTTAATCATTAATTTCCTTGACAATAGTTTCCTAGGAAACTATACTTAAAATGTGCCAAAAAAACAAAATCTAGAGCCTAGTCACTTAAAATCCCATTTAGGATATCATTTAAGAGTGGTATCCAATGCAGTTTCACATTCTTTTGCAGGGAAACTTGCAAGTTTGGACGTGACTGTTGCAGAATGGGTGATTCTAAGGGAGATGTATTCTCATGACACCAACACCTCTCCTAGTGTCGTGGCCGAAATCACAGGTCTAAGCCGAGGTGCTGTTTCCAAACTGATCGACAGACTATTGAATAAAGGACTAGTGAGTCGAGAAGAAGCAAGTGAAGATAGACGTTTCCAAGAAATCAAACTTACAAAAGAAGGAATTAAACTTGTTCCAAAACTTTCATTCATTGCTGATGAAAACGATTCCTCATTTTTTTCTTTGCTTTCTCAATCAGAAAAAGACCAACTCCGAAAGACTCTCGTGAAACTAGCCGAAGCACACAAATTAAACTTAAATCCAATTGAATAAGGTTAAAACAATGACAAACCTAACAACAAAATTAACGGAAGCACAAAAATTTGGAATGTCCATTCGTCCGAAAGTCGGTGGTTTTCCAATCCTTGCTGAGGTACTTCGCAGTGCAGGAGTGCAAAGTAACCGATGGTCACTGCCATCTTGCCAAGCTGTGTATCGAATGAAAGAAGGTTCTGTCGTACTACAAGGAACTCCTTTAGTTACTGGTGTTTTTGAGATTGGAAACTTTGATCGAGATGCACTCATTACTGCTCTTCGCACCGACCAAGAAGGCCGAAGTAGTTTCCCCGAATTTCTAAAGGCAGCTTGGGAAGCAGGAGTGATTGGTTACGATGTTGATTTCGAGACTCGTAAGGTAGTATACTATGGTATCAATGGAGATAGTTATTTAGAAGAATACACTGCTGTGACAGTTGAGACACCATAATTTTAAAGTAAAGTTGTAAAGATTTGAAGAACATTGCGGGGTTCTCCTCGCACTTCTTCTTTTGCCATATTATTTATATGGTTTTTGTTTGATTTGAAACGTATACGTTCTATCTTCTGAATGGATAAACACTTGCGCATAAAATCCTAAATCCAAAGATCGAAATTTAGAACGAAAGATCGAAGCTTCTTCGTCAAAAATTTCTTTCCGACAATCTGCGACTAAGGACTTCCATTTATCTTTAGAAACCGAATGGTATAAAAATCCATTTGCATTTGCTGGAATGATTCTTTTTTCCCAAAAAATTTCTTCCTGGAAACACAGAACCCCTTGTTTTGTTTTGATTCGAAATTCCGACTTCCACTTAGGGTTAGGAATCTGAATTTGATTTTTAGTATTATTTTCTATAAATAAAAAATAACCTTGGAACTTTTCATCTTCTTCTCTTGATAAACTCAAATAGGTAGGAAATCCATCAACGATCTGTTTCTCGGATTGAGTTGGATTTTGAAAATTGCCTGGGTTTAATGCTTTAAATCCAATGTAAAAAATAAGGATGACAAGAATCAAATCGATGAAGAGTACAATTTGTCTCCATCTAGTTTTTTTATGTTTATCACCAATTTGTTTTAAATAATCTCGAAATTCTTCAGGAGAACGTGAATGGTATCCTTTTCCCATTAGAGTAACTCCACTAACGAATTCAAAATTTGGTGTGCCGAAGGATAAGGTTCGTCCAATTGTTTGGAATGATCTAAAAACGAAAGTGCTAAGTGAGCTGCTTCTGGAATGGAGAGTTCCAAATCCAAACTCAGATAACGCGTTATGATTCCAGATAACAAATCACCTGTTCCCATGGTAGCAAGTTTTGGATTTGGAGATTCCCAAACAAAGGAAGATCCATCAGGACATACAAGTAAACTCACAAATGATTTAAGTAAAACATATACTTGGTTAGCTTTTGTGAAAGGTACAAGGGTTTCATAAGCTTCTTGGATGGAATTATGTTTTTTTCCTGTCAGTCGATTGAGTTCTCCTACATGGGGAGTGAGAAGGACTCTGTCACCTATAGGAAGTTTGGTTCCGAAACTAGGAATGGCTCCTGCATCTAAGATACAGGTTTTTCCTTTTTTTACTTCCCAAGATTCTAAATCCTTTGGATAATTCGAAAGACCAGGACCAATGAGTATGGTTTTTGTTTTTTCAAAGAAGGGATCCTGAACCATGGATAAAAAATCGGAAGTCACCACCATTTTCGATAGGTCTTTTTGCAAACCCAATTGGTTTATCTTTGGTGAAGGTGAATAAATTTTGCTAATCCCTCCACCTAACCTGGAAAAAGCATTTTCTGAAAGTAAAATAGCACCTTCCATTCCTTCGCCACCACCGTAAAACATCGCTGAACCAGCACTGTATTTATGGTCTTTGTTTTTTCGTTTTAAAACTTGAATGGCTTTTTCTGGGTCTGGCTCTAAATAATAACGGTTGGAAAAGTTTGTTTCTGTTAGGTGGGTTCTCGTTGGAAAGCCGATGGACTCGTAATATCTTGGTATCAGATTATCTTTTTCGTAAATATATCCAATATTCTCCCATTTCCTTGTGCCAAGTTCCTCAATGGAATCAGCAAAAACAAATGGTTGGCTTTTTGATTCTGAAGTTTCTAAATGATTTGGGTTCCATCCGCTGGGAGTATCCAGAGAGAGTCGATAAAAAATGACTTCACTTTCATTGATAGCATGGATCGTCTGAGTCAATTCTTGAGAAAGGGGGGATTGGAAACCAGTTCCAAGAAGAGCATCAACGAGTAAAACGGAATCAGTATCTGCAGTTTCCAAATGGGAGAGCAACTGATCCAATGTTTCAGGCAAAGCGACAAAAGACTTAACAAGGGATTCATAAAATATGCCAGCCTCATTTTTGTTAGGTGAAGATTGGAAGACTCGAACGGGGTATCCTTCTTGGAACAAGAGGTAGGCAAGTGCATACCCATCGCCACCATTTCCACCGCTCCCACAAACAATCCAAATGGATTCTGCCGTTTTCCACAAATCTTCATTCGCATGGAATACGGATAAAGCAGCCATTCCCATTAACGTTTGTTCTGAAAATCCAAGTTTGTTTTTTGCCAATGAATCTATTAATTTGGATTCATTGTTTGTAAAAAGTGGAATGAGTTTCATTTAAATCCAGCGGTACACTTCGAGTGCACCAGACCGAATGCGAACAGAATAAATGGTATCAAATGCATCGGTATACGTTTCCCTCCACTGCCCACGAGGACTGGAAAAAGGGATACGTTTGTTATTGATATGGTTTCCTTCTTTATCATGGACTTGTAAACGAACTGAGTTTCCACCATCTTCGGTTTCCCAGATGTAGAATTCTCCATTATTTCGAATGGAAAATAAAATTTCGGAAGGGTCTTGGATTTCTTTTAGTAACTCCACTTCTTTGGAGTCAAAATGGAATCGATAGATCCTTCGGAATTTAAAACGTTTGTCCTTTTTGGAATCATAACTAAAGGAACCTAAAACGTATTCTCCTTCTGGGTGAGGTAAAAGTTTGTCTAAGGTGATATCATATTCCTTTGCGTCGGCGTTTGAAAAAACTTCGAGAGTTGATTCTTTTAGATTTCCTTTTAATTCCCCTTCTTCAAAATAAGAAAGTCGCATTTCTTCTGCAATGCGGTGGTAAACAAATAATTTGTCTCCTTCTCCTGGCAAAATGTATTCAATGTAACGAAAGGGTTCGGAGTTCTTTCCTGAAGCCCCTAACATAAACTTGACGACTCCTTTTTGTGTGATTTGCACAAGAAAGGAAGGGAGTACAGTTGTCCCCTGGGTGGAAAAAGCACCACTGTACGTTTTGTACAAATTTTCTTGGCCGGGGGGAAGTTCCATACCTTTGGAAGAAATTCGGTTTTGGACCACAAGATCACCGTCTTCGTTCATGGCGACAATGCCAATCCCTCCAAATCGGAACGGGTAGTGGGGGATCCCGGCAACCGATTTAAAATCTGGATTCCCAATGGTAGCATCAAGCCTTCCATTTCGATCAAATAATTTGATGACTGCCTGTTTGTTGTCGGGTAGTGCCGAGATATTGGAAGAAGTTGGGATAGTTAAAGGAACATTGGTCAAAACTTGGTTTACCACCACACCCTCGAAGGTTTCATTCGTCGCTCCAAGTGGGATACGAAAGAGGATTTCTTCTTTGAGGTTCTCGACGCGAAACCTTAGGCAGGAAGTGGAAACGATTAGGGTGAGAAGGAAATAAAGAGTTCGCATGGTGCAACATCCATTCCCTAATTTTTTATTTACAGGACAACTCGCTTTTCCTAGCCTGTCTAGAGAGATGCTAAATTTTAGCATAAGCTTTGGTCTCTTATACAGATTCCTATGGGAATCTTTGGATATGGTTTGGTATATACCGAGGAAAACATCAGAGAACTGATTTTACGAGTTCTCGCTCCACCTCTAGCGCTTTTTTCGCTCCAAGTACAGAATCGGAAAAACCACGCCCTCATTGAGATTGAACTGGATCATCTCACAGACAAAACTGGCTCTGCTAGTTTGGAAGACTGTGAGACTGTGTCTAGGGGACTCAAAGAGGAGCTGGACCAATGGGGAGAGGAATTTGATTTCACTCTCCAAGTCTCCTCCGCAGGAGCAGAACGTGTATTACGTTTGCCGGAGGATTTAATTCGTTTCCAAGGACTTTTAGCAAAACTAGAAGTGCCGCTGGAATCAGGAAAATGGGACAAACGAGTGTATCGTTTGGGACCGGTTTCGGGGGAATCCGTTGAGCTTACGCTTTACGATCGTAAAACTCGACACAAAAAGAACCAAAAATCGGTATCTATGCCCATCGCAGAAATACGAAAGGGAAATTTGTATTTAGAAATTTAAGACTATGGCGACAAAACAAGCAACGAAAGAAACTGGGCTATTCGAAGCCATCCAACAATTCTGTCAGGACAAATCTCTTGATAGAGAACTCGTACTCGGCGTCATCCGCGACTCCCTACTTGCCGCCTATCGCAAAAAAGTCGGTTTAGAAGCGGAAACTGATGACCGTTGCCAAGTTGAATTTGGCTCTGATAATAAAAATGAAATCATCATCTCTGTGTTACGCGATGTCGTAGCAGAAAAAACAACAAACCCTCTTGAAGTTTCTTTGGAAGATGCTCAGAAGATTGATCCAAAGATTGAAGTGGGAAGCCAAATCAGAGTGTTTGAAAAACCACAAGACTTGTCTCGGGTACTTTCGAGCCAAGCCAAACAAATGGTATTCCAACGCCTCCGCGATATGGAAAAAGAATTACTCTACCAAGAGTACAAATCCAAAGAAGGGGAGCTCACACACGGTTACTTCCAACGTTGGAAAAAGGACATCATGTCCATTGATCTTGGAAAAGTAGAAGGCATCATGCTGAAAAAAGACCAAAACCCTGGGGAAAAATACCGCCAAGGTGACCGTCTGAAGGCTATCATCTCTCGTGTTGAACTGAGACCTCGTGAACCAATGCCTGTCATCACACTTTCTCGTGCTTCTGGTGACTTTGTCAAAAAACTCTTCGAGATGGAAATTCCAGAAGTGTATGATGGCATAGTGGAAATCAGAGACGTGGCACGAATCCCATCTTACAGAACGAAGGTGGTTGTTACCACGAGTAAATCTGATGTAGATCCTGTGGGTGCTTGTGTTGGGATGAAAGGGGTTCGGATCCAAGCCATTGTAAGAGAACTGGGAAACGAAAGGATCGACATTGTCCTTCATTCTGATGAACCAAGTGTTTTTATCGCCAATGCCATCTCACCTGCAAAACCTGTAGAAGTTCATGTGGACAGAAAACGTGGGGATGCCCTTGTCATTGTTCCTGATGAATCGTTATCCCTAGCCATCGGGATCAATGGTTCAAACGTTAAACTAGTTTCCCAACTTTCGGGTTTCAAAATCGATATCAAAACTGTATCACAATACAACCAAGAACTCGCATCCCCTGAGGCACGTGAGAAATTGGACCGACTTTTCAACGCCCAACAAGAAGCGATGGAAGAATCGGAAGACAATTACAACCAAAGTGGTGGGGAAGAGGAAGAAGAAGATTCTGGATACACACCTCTCTCCGAAATCCCGGGTCTCACACCTAGAATCGTTGGCCTATTAGAGGCCGGTGGGATCAAAAATGTGGAAACCCTCCTTGAGTTCAGCCAGGAAGAACTTTCGAAAATTTCCGGAATCGGAAAAACCACGGCAGAACAGATTTTACGTCTGTTACGTGAGTCGATCGAATGGGTAGAAGAGGGTTAAGTTTTAAGGCATAATATGGAAGAGCAAAAATCGATAAAAGAAACCCTCCAGCAGGGAGCCAGTGGTGACAAAACCAAGAAAAAACTTGTCATCAAAAAGAAAGCGGCCCCTTCTGATGAGAAAAAAGAATCCAGTTCAGGGTCCCAAGAGACTAAAACTGCAGCGGAAGTGAAACAACCTTCATCGCCAAGTGCAGACAAAAAAAAGGATTTAAACGAACTCATTCGGGAAGAAGCCAAACGTCAAGGTCTAGGATCTGGTCCTCAAGCGCCTTCCCAAGCATCTCCGATTGTTTCGAGACCGGAACGGAAATCGGAGCCTCTTCCGCAAACTGAAAGAGAAAAACCACAAATGGACCGAAAACCGGAATCCATCCTATCTGGCGACACATCTTCACCAAACTATCGTTCTGGTGGAGGACAAGGTGGTGGGAACCAAGGTTATTTTAGAAAAGAAGACCGCAATCCAATTGTTAGCCGACCAACAACTCCACGCCCGCAAAGGCCTGAAGGTCAAGGCGGTGGATACCAAGGGAATCGCGGACCAGGACAAGGTGGTGGATACCAAGGGAATCGTGGTCCAGGACAGGGAGGCGGTTACCAGGGGAATCGAGGTCCAGGGCAAGGTAGTCCAGGTGGATACCAAGGAAATCGTGGTCCAGGACAAGGTGGTCCAGGTGGATACCAAGGAAATCGGGGTCCGGGACAAGGTGGTCCAGGTGGATACCAAGGGAATCGGGGTCCAGGGCAAGGTGGTCCAGGCGGATACCAAGGGAATCGTGGTGCAAGACCCATTGGCCAAGGTGGACCTGGTGGTGGCAGACCTCCAGGTGATGCTCCTTTCGGCGCCCCTCCAGGAGGACTCCCTGGTGCTGGTGGTCCCGGTGGAGCCAAAAAGAAAGTTTTTGATAAAGAAAAAGGTGGAAGGGAAGAAAACGAAAACACAAAGTTTTTCAAACAATCCTTTCGCAAACAAAAAGCACAAGCTGCTGCCCTTGCCGCAGTCCCAAAAGAAATCTCTATTTTAGAAAACATCCAAGTGGGTGAGATTGCGAAAAAACTAAACCTCAAACCTGGGGAAGTGATTAGTAAACTCATGAAGATGGGAATGATGGTGACGATCAATAATGTGATCGATGCCGAAACTGCATCGATCCTTGCTGACGATTACGGCTGTAAGGTGAAAATTGTTTCCCTTTATGACGAAACGGTCATTGAAGAAGAAAAAGACGCACCTGAAGATTACATCACTCGTCCTCCAGTTGTGACCATTATGGGTCACGTTGACCATG
Organism: Leptospira bouyouniensis; assembly: GCF_004769525.1. Taxonomy (NCBI): domain Bacteria; kingdom Pseudomonadati; phylum Spirochaetota; class Leptospiria; order Leptospirales; family Leptospiraceae; genus Leptospira; species Leptospira bouyouniensis. Next base: position 38,892 of record NZ_RQFT01000011.1, read on the forward strand.
GTAAAACCAAACTCCTCGATACGATTCGGTCGTCCCGGGTAGCAGAAGGGGAATCAGGTGGGATCACTCAGCACATCGGTGCTTACCAAGTAGAGACGGAACGCGGAAAAATTGCTTTCCTCGATACACCTGGTCACGAAGCCTTCACTTCAATGAGAGCACGTGGTGCTTCAGTTACCGATATCGTCGTGTTAGTTGTTGCCGCTGATGATGGGGTGATGCCTCAAACCATAGAAGCGATCAACCATGCCAAAGAAGCAGAAGTTCCGATCATTGTTGCGGTGAACAAAATTGATTTACCAGCAGCAAACCCAGAAAAGGTGAGACAAGAACTTTCTAACTACGGCTTACAACCAGAAGAATGGGGTGGAACTACCATCTTCTGTGATATATCAGCAAAAAGTAATATTGGAATTGATAAACTTCTTGAGATGTTAATCATCCAAGCAGAACTCCTTGATCATAAAGCCAATCCAAAACGAAAAGCAAAAGGAACCATTGTTGAAGCAAAACTCGATCCAGGTCGTGGTGCTGTGGCAACTGTTCTCATCCAGAATGGAACTCTCCGTGTGGGAGATGCCTTCGTAGCAGGAGTACACGCAGGACGTGTTCGTGCGATGTATGATGACCTAGGTCGTTCCATCAAAGAAGCAGGTCCATCCTTTCCAGCACTTGTGACAGGTCTTGATGGGGTACCTGATGCCGGGGCTCCATTTGATGTGGTCATTGATGACAAAGAAGCAAGAACCATCTCTCATAGCCGTCAAGATTATGAAAGACTTGGCCAATCGAAAAATGCAGCCACTCGTGTGACTCTCGACAATATGAGCGAGATCATCAAACAAGGTGCATTGAAAGAACTCAAAGTCATCATCAAAGCAGACGTTCGTGGTTCTACAGAAGCGGTGAAAGAAGCACTCGAAAAACTTTCGACAGCAGATGTTCGCTTAAATGTAATCCATGCGGGAACGGGTGCGATTGTTGATTCAGATATCATCTTAGCTTCAGCATCCAATGCGATTGTAATTGGTTTCCATACTCGTGCGAATCCAAAAACGGTATCTCTTGCTGAAAAAGAAAAAGTCGAAATCAAATACTACAGCATCATCTACGACGTAGTGAATGAAGTGAAAGCTTCCATGGAAGGAATGCTCGAACCTGAAAAAGTGGAAAACATCATTGGAAAAGTCGAAATACGTGACGTATTCAAAATTTCCAAAGTGGGTAACATTGCAGGTTGTATGGTGAAATCCGGTAAGGTCACCAAACAAGCACATGTTCGTGTGATTTCTAGCGAAACGGGAGAGATCACTTGGGAAGGAAAAATTAAAAACCTCAAACGTATGAAAGACGATGTAGCAGATGTTCTCACTGGTTTTGAGTGTGGTATCTTACTCGATGGTTTTAATGACTTCTCTGTTGGTGATGAGATCGAAGCATACGAGATTCGCGAGATTGCTCGTAAACTGTAAGGCGGCCTAAATGAATCCCATTCGAATGAAAAAACTCGAATCGGAGATCATTCGCCTCATCTCCTCTGCGATTTTGGAAGGCAAGGTAAAAGACCCTCGGGTCTTTTTGCCAAGTTTCCATCGGATTGAAATCAGCGAAGACTTAAAGTATGCAAAGGTTTACTTCACTGCCCTTTGTAATAATAATGAGAGAAAAAAACTAACACAAGGTCTTGTGTCGTGTGCTGGTTTTTTATCTTCCCTTGTTGGCAAAAATCTCCATTTACATACCAATCCAAAGTTTAGTTTTGTCTGGGACAATCACTACATCAAAAGTTTGGATGTGATCCGTTTGATAGATGAGTCTGCCCCAAAAACTTTATTTGAAGAACTGCACCCTAACTCCTCGGATGAGGCTTTAGAAGGTGACGGGGATACGGTAGAAGAGGATTCGCATTAATACAAAAAAGGAAAGTTCAGTGGATTGATAAGGATCCGCATGATTCACTTTAAACAGAACTAAAAAACTAGAATCACTTTTTTAAAACCTTCGAACTTGGGGGAATGGAGATTTAAATTTGATATGTTTGGAATCAAAGTTGTTTCTCTGTGAATCAAAAATCAAATCGATTTTGAAACAATTTATTTAGAAAGTTTTCGCTTATCATTGTTTTGCGACTTAAAATATGGTAAAACCAATTGAATCAGGATTTTTATTTGTCTACAAACCACCAGGGATTACGAGTTCTGATTTGGTTTTGAAAACCAAACGATTGCTCGGTCAAAAATCGGTAGGGCATACTGGAACACTCGATCGGTTTGCAGAAGGTCTCCTCATTTTACCTTGTGGGGATTACACTGCCTTTTCGCAGGTTTTCCTTGGAAAAGACAAAACCTATTTGGCAGAAGTGATCGTTGGACTTCGCACAGATTCAGGTGACCCCGATGGAATCGTGGAAGTTGATGACCGCACATCCGTTCTCCAAACCTTTCTAACTTCTTTCCCTAGGAAGAGATTAGAGGAAGAGCTGCAAACTCTTACCACACTCACTACCCAAAAAGCACCAAAAATTTCTGCCCTAAAAGTCGGGGGAAAACGCCAGTCAGATCTTTTCCGAGAAGGTACATTGGTTGAGGAAAAAGAACGTGCCATCACCATCCATGCAGTCAATGACATCCAATTTACAGCTGTTGGATTTTCGTTTCGCATCCATGTGAGTTCAGGGACTTACATCCGAAAAATTGTCTTAGACCTCTCCGAGAAATGGGGGATTCCACTCTCACTAGGAAGGCTTGTCAGAGAATCCATCGGGGACTATGGTCTAGAAGGTGCCAAACCCTTGGATCAGATCACTTCTTCGGATTTAAAAGGTTGGAAAGAAGTGTTCCCGTTACCAATCCGCATTGTAGACGAAGTGGAAAAAAAAGCAGTGATCCACGGTGGTTATATCTGGGACAAACTCCCCAAGGCAGATGAAAATGGATTTTATATCGTCGACTCAGACGAAACCACAATCCTTGCTTGGTGTTCTTACGAGGGAAAACCTAGCCATATTCCTTACCGATACAGAAAAGTATTTTTTGACCCTTCTGCAAAAATTATGTTTTCTAAATGAGTCCTTCTTAAAATCTGGACACTGTTATGATCACAAAAGAACAAAAACAGCAGATCATTGCTACTTTCGGTAGCAAACCAAACGACTCAGGTTCTGCAGAAGTACAAATCGCTCTTCTCGACTCTCGTATTAAAGACCTTACTGAACACTTCAAAGCGAACAAGAAGGACTTCCACTCTCGCCGCGGACTAATCGCAATGGTGAACCAGAGAAAGAGTTTATTGGAATACCTAAAACGTTCCAACTTAGAAAGTTATAAAAAGCTGATTGAAAAACTCGGCCTTAGGAAGTAATTCCTATGGCTACAGAGTACACTGGTGTTTGGGGTAGAGATTCTATCACCCTAGAGACCGGCAAGTGGGCGAAACAAGCTCACGGGTCGGTTGTATACAAAACCGGAAATTTGGTCCTGCTTGCCACTGTTTGTGCCGCAGAAGAACCAAAAGAAGGACAAGATTTTTTCCCACTAACTTGCGAATACACAGAGAAGGCTTACTCGGTAGGTCGTTTCCCTGGTGGTTACTTCAAACGAGAGGCAAAACCTGCCGAACACGAAGTTCTACTTTCGCGTATTCTCGATCGTCCTATCCGCCCAATGTTCCCAGAAGGTTACTTCTCTGAAGTCCAACTTCTTGTCCAAGTTTTATCCGCAGACAAACAAGTATCTGTCCAAGGCCATGCGATTAACGCAGCTTCGGCGGCACTTTCTGTTTCTTCGATTCCTTTTGCAGGCCCCATTGCTGGTGCTCGCATTGGTCGTATCGGTGGCGAATTTATTCTCAATCCTACAAACGAAGAGATCACGAAATCTGATCTGGATTTAGTGGTTGCGGGAACGAAAGATGCCATCGTTATGATTGAAGGGGAAGCAAGTGAAATCTCCAAAGATGATATGATGGCTGCCCTTCGTTTTGCACAAGAGCAATTGAAAATTGCCGTTGCCATGCAAGAAGAGTTGGCGAAGAAAAATGGAACTGTCAAAAAGGAAGTTGTTTTAAAAGCTCCTGACAAAGAACTCCATGCTAAAATTCGTGAATTCGCTTTTGATCGATTGACTGCTGCCAACAAAAATGCAGACAAAGCAAAACGTAATGACGATATCAAAGCCATTAATAAAGAAACGGTTGAACATTTTAAAACCTTACTGGCTCCTGAAGACAAAACCAAAGACATCAAACATTTTTTACATGAATTGGAATACGAAGTCGTCCGAGAACTTGTACTCGGTGAAGGAATTCGTTTTGATGGTCGTAAGACTGACGAGATTCGTAAAATTTCTTGTGAAATCGATGTACTTCCTGGACCACATGGATCTGCTGTTTTCACAAGAGGACAAACACAGTCTCTTGGGGTGATGACACTCGGAACCACTTCTGACAACCAAAGGTATGAAACACTCGAAGGTTCCAAAGAAAAGAACTTTATGTTACACTACAACTTCCCTGCGTTTTCCGTAGGTGAGGTAAGACGTAACTCTGGCCCGGGAAGGCGTGAAATTGGTCATGGAAACCTGGCAGAACGTGCCATCAAAAAAGTCCTTCCGACACAAACCGAGTTTCCATATGTGATTCGGCTTGTATCTGAAATATTAGAATCCAATGGATCTTCCTCCATGGCATCTGTTTGTTCAGGAACCTTAGCGTTAATGGCAGGTGGAGTTCCGATTTCAGGACCTGTGTCTGGGATTGCGATGGGACTTTTCAGTGATGAAAAAGGTCGTTTTGCCGTATTATCTGACATTGCTGGGATTGAAGACCACTTTGGCGATATGGACTTTAAACTAGCGGGGACCAAAAAAGGAATCACTGCCTTCCAAATGGACCTTAAAGTCAACGGACTCGGTTTGGAAGTATTACAAAAGGCCATTGAACAAGCAGAAGTGGGTCGTGACCATATCCTTGGTGAAATGAACAAAGCCATTTCTTCTGTGAAGGGAAACCTTAGCGAAAATGCTCCTCGCATTACACAAAAACAAATACCAAAAGATCGTATTGGTGAGCTCATTGGCCCAGGTGGGAAAATGATCCGTGCCATCATCGAACAATCTGGTTCTGAGATTTCTGTAGATGATTCAGGAAAGGTAACCATTGCCTCTCCAAGTGAAGAGTCGAAAGAAAAAGCCATCGCAATGATCGATGGAATCTTTGAAGAAATCGAAGTAGGAAAAATCTACGAAGGTGTCATCAAACGAATCGCTGACTTTGGTGCCTTTGTGGAAATTTTACCTGGAAAAGAAGGGCTTTGCCACATCTCCAAACTAGATGTGAAACGAGTTCAATCTGTTCGTGACATTGTTTCCGAAGGGGACAAAATCAAAGTAAAAGTGATTTCTGTTGATAAAATGGGAAAAATTGATCTTTCGAGAAAGGACGTCCTTTTAGACAACTAAACAGTCCCCAAACAATTGTTTGGGGGGAGTGAACCAAATGGCACCCGTCATTGAATGCAAACGAACTGTATTGCCAAATGGTCTTACAGTTCTTTTCCAACCTATGAAACACGCATCCTCTATGGGGGTGGGTGTTTTTTTAAAACAGGGCAGTCTCGCCGAAACCAATTCTGAACATGGTTACTTTCACTTTTTAGAGCATATGCTCTTCAAAGACACTGAAACTCGCACAAGTAAAGAAATCGCTGAGTCCATTGAACGAGTGGGTGGGATCTTAAATGGTTCTACGGGTCGAGAATACACACAATACTATGTAGTTGCCATCAAAAACCAAGCAGAGCTTGCGTTTGAAATTTTATCTGACATGTTATTCCGACCGCTATTTCGAAAAGAAGACATCCAAACGGAAAAAGGTGTCATTATGGAAGAAATGCGTTCGTATGAAGATGCCCCCGATGATTTTGTATATGATTATTACTTTCGTAATATTTTTGGAAAATCACCTTACGGTCGTGATATCATTGGTACCAAAAAATCGGTAACGGGAGTCACGGAAAATTCCATTCGAAAATTTTTTGAAAAACATTATTTCCCTAAGAATATGGTGATCTCTGTTTCTGGGAATTTCACTTGGGAGAAGGTACTCGATCTTACCAAAAAATACTTTTCGTTTGAAAATCCACATGGGAAAACTCCGACAGAACTCATCATCCCTGCACCTAAAAAAAATTATTCGAAACATTTGGAACGTCGTAAAATTGAACAGTTTCATATCATGTTAGGAGTGAATGGAAAACAAAGGGACTACCGAACAGTAACGGTTTCTGGTCTTATCTCTACCATACTCGGTGGGGGTATGGCATCACGGCTTTTCCAAAACATCCGCGAAAAGGAAGGTCTTTGTTATAGCATTTATAGTTTTCCTTCCTATTATAAAACCACCGGGCTTTTTTCCATCTCCTCTGCCACATCGAAAGAGAAGGCTGCACGTTGTGTAGAACTTATTCTGAAGGAACTTGAACTCATCACAAAACATGGTTTTTCCAAATCGGAACTAGCCGATGCCAAATCCAACCAAATGGGTTCGATCGCTATCGGTTATGAACTTCCTGAAAACCGAATGAATAATATTGGTCTACAGGAAATCTATTATGGGCAGTATTTTTCACTCGAAGACAGGATGAAGGCAATTAAGTCTGTGACTTTGGATGAAATCAATCACGCCGCCAAAGAGATGTTTGGTTTGGACAAGGTGCACCTGTCTTGTGTTGGGGATATGACAGAAAGCCAATTTGCCAAAATCCCAGTGCAATTTGGTGGTTAAAGTTTCTAATTGATTCGGTTTAAGTGAAAAATGAATCGGATGCGTTGGATTCATCGCCTTTCTGTCGATTCTGAATCAAACTCATTGATTTAGGACATTCAAAATTTAATGTTTTCCAAAAGGACTTTATGGTAGAACCACACACCCATCTCCAAATCCAAATCCTAAAAGAGGGGGCAGTTGTCCCAGAATACAAAACGGAAGGTTCTGCGGGGATGGATCTCACAGCTTGTCTAACGGAGAACCTAATTCTTCCGAAGGGAGAAGTGGTTTTTGTTCCGACGGGACTTGCCATGGCAATCCCCGAAGGGTATGAGGGGCAAATCCGTCCTCGTAGTGGGTTTTCGACAAAACACCGCATCATAATGCCCAATAGCCCAGGGACAATTGACTCGGACTACCGGGGTGAAGTCCTCATCCCACTCCTCAATTTGAGTGGAGAGGACTTTGTTTTAGAACCTGGAACCCGAGTGGCACAAATTGTTTTCCAATCCGTAGCAAAATTGACTGTGAAATTAGTTCCAAAACTCGAAGCAACGGTTCGTGGTTCAGGTGGGTTTGGCAGCACTGGAAAATAAGACATAAACAAAAAAAAAGACACTTAGCTTTTTTCGAGGAAAACCGATAGAAGCTGTAGAGGTGCCTTTTTATGATGCGATCCCTTTGGACCGGTGCTACCGGGATGATTGCCCAACAATTTCATATTGATACCGTTGCCAATAACCTGGCCAACGTAAACACCACAGGTTTTAAAAAGAACCGAGTGGACTTTGAAGACTTAGTTTACCAACACCAAGTGCTTGCGGGAACTCCAGCCACCTCTGTTTCCGAAATTCCAACTGGTGTGAATGTGGGGCATGGTGTAAAAGTTGCCGCCACACAGAAATTATTCGAGATTGGATCTTTCCAAGCCACAGGGAATAAACTAGACCTTGCGCTCACAGGTGAGATGGCTTTTTTTAAAATCCAAATGCCGGATGGAACTTTCTCGTATTCACGTGACGGATCCTTTAAAATTGATTCGAACCAACAAGTCGTTACATCTAACGGGTATTTGTTGGAACCACCAATCATCCTACCTGAAAATGCCATTTTAAATACATTAATGGTTTCTGAAGAAGGTGAGGTCACAGTAAAAATCGGAAACGACATCAGACCCACGACCATTGGCCAATTGGAACTCTACCGGTTTGTAAACCCTGCAGGTCTCCAAGCCGTGGGGAAAAACTTATTCCGTGAAACCGTTGCTTCAGGTCAAGAAATCCCAGGGATGCCATCTCAAGAAGGTTATGGGAGTGTTCTACAAGGATTTTTAGAGATGAGTAATGTTAAAATCGTAGAAGAGATGGTGAATATGATCGTTGCACAAAGGGCTTACGAATCGAATTCTAAAACCATCCAAACTTCGGATAACATGCTTTCAACGGCAATTGGTTTGAAACGTTAATGAAACTTTGGATTTCATTTCTTTTTAGTTTAATACTTTATTTGCCTTTGATGGCAAACAAAGAAGACAATCGTTTGTATCTCAAACCCAAAACTATTGTGGGTGTAGGAGAGGTGAGGTTGTCTGATTTTACCAACTGGAAAGGGAATTGGAATCCAATTATATTCCAAAATGTAAAGGCACCTTTGGTCATCCAACCAGATGATCTGACAAATCAAATCACAACACTTTATCTAAAAGAAACAGGAACCAATGTTTCTTTTACCGTGATGGGGAAAGAAGGGATTTTACTTCCAAAAACTTCAATTCTCTCTAAGAAAGAATTAGAAGTTTCACTTTGGAAAGATTTAATTGCATCCAATGAACATTCGTTAGGAGAAATGGGTGATACATTTCGGATCAGTTCCGAAAAGGAAACATTTCCAAGTATTACAGGAACATCACCAGTTTGGCGGAGTTTAGGTAGAACCCTTCATGCAGGGAAACGCCTATTCCCATTGGATTTTTATTATGAAGGGAAACTTGTCCATTCAGAGTCTGTACCTTTTCTCATTGAAGAAAAGAAAAAAGCATACTTCACAAAAAGGGAAATCCCATCAAAAACTGTTTTAACCGATGATGATGTAGAACTTCGGTATTTTTTCTCTGCTGACTCTGTGAGAGAGTACACAGACGAAAACCCTGTTGGTAAAACAGCATTAAATGGTTTTTTACCCGATACGGCGATTGAAAAAAAACAAGTGAGAACTCTCCATACCATTGAACGTGGGCAAGAAGTTGAACTTGTGTATACGGTCGGGAATCTATTACTAAAAATCAAAACAAGAGCAATGAATTCAGGGAACCGAGGGGAAGAAATTTCCCTTCTCAATTTGGCTTCCCAAAAAATGTTAAGAGCCCGGGTTCAAAGTGAAGGTGTATGCCTTTTGGAAGAGAGATAATTGATGATGGCTCCAAGTTTGAATATGTTCAAAAGAATTCTTAAAACGATTAAAATGGGATCTTTATCACATCGTATTTTCTATATTCGAAACAATCTTGTATTTAGAATTTTTGTGGCTTTCGTACTTTGTTTGGTAATCCCTCAATTGGCTCGTGGTTTTCAATCACACTTGATGATTGGTTCAACTTTACAAGCGGAATCATTATGGAAAGACAAAGACCCTTATTCTTATCCCAAAACCATCCAACCGGGGACAGTTGTCAAAGTGGTTTTAAAGAACGGGCTCCGTGTCGAATATGAATCGGAATACAAAGCAACATTTGACAATGACATCAAAACAGTTCCTGATAAAAAACTAGTCCCAGACCTACCAAATTATACAGCAAATGCAACCTATATGCGATCCAAAGTGGGAAAATCAAAATCCCAAGGAAAAGTTGTAGGGGTCATGGCAGTGCTTGTCACAGGAATTGATCCAGGTACTGGGAATTTGGAACTAGAAGGAAGCCGTGTTTTTAATTTATCAGAAGAACGAATTAACCTTCGTTTGTCGGGGACAATTTCTCCAGAAGACCTAGATAAAAATCGTTTTATCGCAAGTGACCTTATTGCTAATTTACGAGTAGAATACCAAGGTACATTAAATCCAAAAGAATTAAACGATCCGAATATCCAAATGAAACGGATCACAAATCCTGATGGAACAGTCACAGAAAAAGCTGAGATTTCAGACAAAGAAAAACAAGAAATCATTTTAAAAAATATCAAACGACTCTTAGGTGAAAGTGAGTGATTGGCATGGGAAATATTGTAACATTGGAAATCACAAACAATTGGAAAGAGTATAAATTCGGTGGGCCATATCCAAAACGGATAAGATGTTCGTCAAAACAAAGTAAGTTGAAAATGAATTATGGTGAATTGAAGTATAGCTTATCTAACATTGGTAAAACATTATTAAACCATGCTATTTTTTCTGTTTTTGTATTGGTTATGTTCTGTGTTTCCACATCTCTCCAGGCAGTGGAAACAAGACTAAAAGACCTCGTGAGAATTGATGCAGTTCGTGAAAACCAACTGACTGGATTTGGACTTGTGGTGGGTTTGAATGGAACCGGGGATACAAAAAATCCACTCACAGAAGAGGCTTTACAAAACTACCTCGCAGGCCTTGGGGTGAACACCAAGAAGAATTTACGGGATGCAAAAAACACAGCATCTGTTCTGATTACAGCCAATGTCCCTGTGAATTTAAAAGAAGGTGACAAAATCGATATTGTAGTTTCGTCACTCGGTGATGCCAGGTCTCTTGAAGGTGGGGTATTACTCCAATCTCCTCTCAAAGCGGCCAATGGCGAAACCATCGCCGTTGCATCCGGCGTACTCGTGTTTGGTGGAAAAGAGAAAAAACGAGGCGCAGACAAAAAATCTGGTTCGAATACAGCACTTGTTCCGATGGGAGCCATCTTAGAAAAATCGATCCCGAATGCCCCGATCACAAAATCCATTAAACTCACATTACTTGAAAAAGATTATACAACCATGGGTGCGATTGTGGATGCCATCACTTCGGAATTGGCAGTTGTGCCAGAAGTTGTATCTCCCACAGAAGTCCTAGTGCCACTTCCCACATCCCAAGGGACAACTGGTCCGAATGGAGAACTTGTCACGGGAGCTCCAAAGTTAGACCTAACATTTTTATCCAAATTGGAAAACCTCACGGTGAATTCCTCCCCGGTGGCGAGGGTAGTCATCAATGAAAGAACGGGAACCATCGTCATGGGAGCAAACATTGCCATAGATGAGGTTGCTATTTCCCAACATGGACTAACGATCCAAATTGCCAATCGTGACAAAGCCAGGTATTTTTTCCCCATCCAAGATGATGGAAAAGGGGAATCTGTATTTGTTTTGAAAGAGACGACTCAAGTTTCCGATGTGGTAGGAGCCTTAAACAAAGTTGGTGCTTCCACAAAGGATATTATCTCTATTTTAGAAGCTTTAAAAAAACAAGGGGCTCTCAAAGCAGAACTTGTGATTCAGTAATTCCAGGATTTGCCGATACTTTTAATAGACATAATATGGACATTCACAAAATCCAAGACTATTCGGGAAGGTTAAGCCGCTCTGCAGATGAATCCATTCTAAATAGGATGAAGTCCCTTTCTGATACACAAAAGAAGGAAGAGCCAAAACAGGGAATTTCGGAATTTCAAAACCTTCTCGAAACCCATGAAGGACTCATGGGGAAAGTGAGTTCATCCTCATTACGTGTCCCACAAAATATCCGTGAAGAGATTACAATCGATCCTTATCGGAAAAAATTGTATGATGCCTCGGTCGAATTTGAATCTGTTTTTGTGAAGATGATGTTAAAGGAAATGAAAAACACCATCCACAAGGAAAAACTCATCGATGGTGGTTATGCAGAAGAAATTTTTGAAGATATGTTATATGATGAGTATGCTAAAAATATCTCTCAAAATGAATCGATGGGGCTTGCAGAAGAGATATACAAACAAATGTCAGCTTCTCTTCCGCCTGTGAAAAAAAATCCTTATCTTTAAATCCAATCTGAGAAAGAAGTTTTACGAAGGTCTTCCTTCCATTTATCTTCTAATTTGGAAAGACTATAATTGAGTTTTGGTGACAAACTTGCTATTTCCTTAGGCGCTCCCAGTTTGAAACTGGATGTTGATTCATAAACAGCCACTAAATCAATTTGTTCTTTTAATTTCATCGGAGTGATCCGTTTATCCTGTGTTGTTTGGATCAAATTTGCATCTGTGAGTTTGTCTACAATTTGGTTTAATTCTTTTTCTGATAAAACTAAAGATTTTCTCAGTTGGGAAAGTTTGATGAGTTCACCTTTGTTTTGTTGGTATGTATAAACAAGTGTTAAAACTTGTAAGATCTTATAAAACTCATAAGACAGTGTTGAATCAATATCATCAAATGGATGTTTTGGAAGTAGGTATCTATCCGGAAATTGTAAAGTGGCTGTCACTTCAGCACCATACAAAATGATGAGTGAGATGGAATAAATAGCAAGTAAAGTGATAGGAATGGCCGCAAGTGCTTTATACACTAACATTGTTTTTTCCGTAAAGGATGTTAGGTAAATATTAATAAATCCCCAAAAGAATAAAATGAGAATTAGTCCAGTTACTGCTGCCCCAATAGAGGATGCTTTTAGTGGTACTTTGGTATTAGGAATGATATTAAAAATTAATAAGAAAAATAACCATAAGGAAAGAAGGGGTAATAAAAACTGAAAGATCGAATATAAGGAGAAAAATCGTTTCCCACCTTGGTATTTTTTCCATATGGTTTGACCATTTGAATCTTCTTCGACGCGGATGATTTTATTAAATTCGCCGACTCCGATAATACCTAACATGCCTTCGTTGGGACTTTCTGCCTCGTTTTGGTTTTCAATTTCAATGGAATCTTCAGCTTGTACCTGATCGAGACCAGTTGATTCTGAATCGTTTTTTTGTGTTGAGGTTTCTAGATTTGGATCAAGTTTCTTTTTGGATAAAAGTAACATATCAAGGATCATACCTGCTTTCCCTTTATATGCAACAGACCAATTTTCACCTTCATCTTCAGACAGTAAGATATCACCTAGTGAGGTTAGAACAAATATATCATAGTCTTGTTTTTTAGGAGAAGCAAAAACCCAAACACGTTCGTATGAGAATTTTCTATGACTAAGGTCAGTCCATGTATAACCACCGTCAGTTGTCTTGAAAATGGCACCACTATCTCCAACTAAAAATCCGATATTCCGATTCAAAAAAGAAATATCATTTAATGGTTTCTGTGAAATTTCCTGCGGGAAAAAACTAGTTCCACCATCACTTGTTTTCCATAACCTTCCCTCTCGGTCTAAAATGAACCCATCTTTTTCTGAAAAAAAACGTACACGAATTGGTGTGATGCCATCATCATGGAAACGTTTGATTTCCTTGAATGGTTTGCCTAAATCGTAACGTAATGTCCTTGTATCTTTTGTGAGAATGAATAATGTATCGTAATCAATGGCTCCAAAATCGGATACATTGATTCCTTTTAAGGAATGAACTTTCCAATTTTTACCAACATCATTGGAATATAAAAATGTTCCTTCTTCAGAGATCGTAAATAAATCATTTCCTACACTTCGAATTCTAAAAAAGTTTTCTTTTCTGATATTTGGTTTTTTGCAAGTACCCGTTTCGACAGTTTCCATATCAATACAGAGCATATTTTCAAAATCAATACTGGCTTCTGGAATAAAGGAGATTGATTTATTGAGTTCTCGCATCATACCAATATTTCCTTTTTCCCCGGCGACCCAAATTTCTCCATGTTTGGTTGCTACAATGGATTTTAAATGAGGAGAGCGAACCGAGTCAGATATAGTGTCTGTTATGTTTTTCCCAACAACAAAAAGAAGAGGACCAAAAGAGATTAGAAAAAAATAAAAAACAAATTTATTAATAAAATTCCGATGTAAATCAATATTCCAAATAATATGAAATGCCTTCTCTAACGAACGTAAGACGGCTGTTGCGGAAAATATAAAAACAACAAATCCAACTGCTCCAATTTGTGTGGCAGTTGATATGATATCTGTGAGAGTTTCTAAATAGGGAGTGATATCAAATTGGATGTTGTTACGTAAAAGATATGAATTGATTTCATCTACTAGTTCCCCTTGTCTCGTGTGGATCCCTGAGGCAACAGTGATGAGAGCAAGTGCCACAGTGAGAGTCGGGATGAGGGTCACAATCGTTGTATACGCCAAACTTGAACCAATGATGAGGCAGTCGTCTTTCATAAAACGATGGACGGAAACGAGTAAAACTCTGATTCCAATGATGAGTTTTCTTTTCCAACCAGGTTCTTCTGGGATGGTCGTCAAACGTACAAGAAGAGGTGTTTTCATCATTTCACTCATATTAATTTCCTATTGTTTAAATGCGTATAAAACGTAACTTGATGTGAGAGGGAATCCTTTTCGTTTCCATTTCGAGCGAAAATGGTAATAGGAAATGCGAAACCACTTTAAATAATCCGCCGTGGACCGAAAGGATCCTTTCGCTTTTTTTAGTTTTGCCATCAATGGAAAATCCACACCAAAGTATGATACAAAACTTCCAAATCCAAGACCAGTCAATATCTTTTTTAGGATGGTGTCCGAGTAATAAAAGACATGGCCTGGCATATAATAATGATAGGAACTTCCTTCATCTTTTGCTTGCCACCCTTCAAAATTTGCTGTTTGTATTAGGAGTAGTCCATTTGGTTTTAAGATCCGAGTTAATTCTTTAAAAAATAAATTTGGATTTTCTATATGTTCGATGACTTCCACAAGAGTGATCACATCAAAACATTCAGATGGAAATTTAGCATCATATAAGTTTCCTTGGAAGGTGGGAATATTGTTTTTATTTGCGAAACTGGCAGCATATTCAGATATTTCGACACCTTGGATGGAAAATCCTTCTTCCTTCGCCACTTCTAAAAATCCACCAAATGAAGATCCAATATCTAAAAAATGACCACTGCCTATGAATTGTTTTATATTCCGTATCCTTGCTTTCCAAACATAACGAAAGTAAGGTTTTTGTTCCCGTTCATCGATATACGTGTATTCGGCTTTGCCCTGGTAGTAATCTTTTGTATATAAATTCTCTTGGTTTGGTCTTGGGTAAAGTGATTGGAGTTTGCAAGTTTTGCATTCTACGATAGATAATCCAGAATACTTTCCAGTAGTAAGATACAATGGTTTCCAATCACATTGTTTGGTGAGAGGGCATTCTTCTCTTAAAACATCAAAATTTTTCATTATTTTTTTGCGACAAAAAACCAGTGGCAAATTCTTTCCTCTAGTTTTCCAAGAGGAGTTCTTTCTGAATAACCAATGGAAACTTCGGAAAAAATAGAAAGAAAATTCTTTAGGTCTTGTAAGCTATAAGTTTCGGCATAACCTCCGCTAAGATCCGTTAGGTTCATTGTACCTTGGTTGAGTCCTAAATGTGTATCACCATCTGCACGGATGGAACCAAGCAAATACCCACCTTGGGCCAAAGCATCATAAAGAGAATGGAGTAAGATATTGGCTTCACTACGTTTGTTATAATGAAACACACCCCAACTGACAATCACACCAAATGTATGGGGGGCGAAGGGTAATTTGGAATCAGGTGTGTAGAGCCACTTCGCCTGGGGTTCTTTTTGTTTTAAATTGTCAATTGTGGTTTTGGAATTATCACAACCGATGGTTTCATATCCAAAATTTTGTAAAAGAGAAACATGCCTACCAGAACCACATCCAAAATCCAGGGCAGTCATCGTGGGAGGTTGGATCTTTGAAAGTAAACGCACCAAATTTTCATCTGGATAACCAAGTTTTGATTTTGGTCTTTCGTAGTGTTTGTCCCAGACATTTTTCATGTATCCAAACGATCCAAAATTGAAAGATACCATTCCTTTGCCGGTATGGATTGTTTTGTTGAAATTCCATACACTGCCGTCCGTTTGTGATTACCTTCTAATGTTTCTAAATTGGTTCCAGTGGTTAACAGTTGTTTATGGAAAAAAACAGATTCAAAGGGATTTGGGACAAACGGAGCAATCTCTGCCATCTTTTTTTGTTTATTTGAAGGAAGAGTGAAAATAATTGCAGAATGAGTGATTCCTTTTTTTGGTGATTTTAAAAACTCTGGTCGCGTTTTTTCGCCGATCGTCACTGATAAAAGGTCTTTAAAGTATTCATATCCAAAATGTGCAGGTAAAAGTTGGTCTGCTAAAAATTCCCCTCCAACTTCAGGTGCTGCTTCGATTAAAATACATTCTTGGTTTTGGTTGATCTTAAATTCGGCTACGAATGGACCTGTTTTTAATTTTGAAGCCGTTACGATACATTGGCAAATCATTTTTAATTCACCTGCCATTGCGATGTGCTGGGAAGGGGCAATATGAGCCACTTCAATAAAATTAGGTATCCCAGTTGTGATTTTGTCAGTCAGGGAGATCAGATAAAATCGTTTATTGATCACAAAACCAAGTACTGTCACTTCCTCCCCAGGTGTGTATGATTCCAATAAATAAGATTCGTTTGCCTTTGACTTATTAAATTTTTTGAAATCAACTTCTGTTTCTAAAACAGTAATTCCCTTTTTACCAGAACCTTCTTTGGGTTTGGCGATGATTGGAAATTTAAATTCTATTTTTTTATCTTTTGTTTTGGATATGCCTAAATTTGGAATAGTGGCTGATACTGGAATGCCGTATTTGGAAACGACTTGTTTGAACTTTTCTTTATCTAAATATAAGTTTGTGCTGTCTCTTGAGTTTCCACGAAGTTTTAGTTTTTCTGCCAAATAGGATACAGTAAAAACAGCCTTGCCGTAAGACCTTGATCCCACTCCCAGTAATTTATACGGAAGAGGGACTTTACTCATCGCATGCAGAATTTTTCTGTATTCATGAGTAGATTCTAATATCTTAATGTCGCTCTCACTCAGACCTGGTGCCATGGGATTCGTATCCACGGCGATGACTTTCAGACCCCTACCTTTCGCAGCCCGAATGAGAGGGATCTGGTTCTCTCCTGCTCCTATGGAGAGGTAACTTCCATTCAATTGTTTCATCTACGACCCGCGTGAACCGCCTCGGCGTTGGACTCCTGTATTGCCACCGCCAGATGTTTGGTTTCTTCCAAACGTTGGTTTTGCGACAGCTGGACTTCCTTTTTTCTTTTGTGCTTCGTTTTGTGCTTTGGTTAATTCTTCTTGGTTGACTACAACAATCTTTTTGCCTTCCAATTCCTTTCCATTGAGATTTGTGATCGCTTTTTCTGCATCGGCATCTGCCATTTCAGCTGTGCCATAACCAAGCGAAACCTTTGTGAGTTTGTCTCGTTTGATTTGCAGGTGTTCAACCTTTCCATATGCGGAAAGAAGTTTCTCGAGGGCATCGTCCGTAAGGGTTTGGGGGAGGTTTCCGATAGATAACTTCATGTCCTTCTTTTTTCCTTAAAATTCCTTAAAACTTCAACTCTTTTTTGACTATGTCGCATTTTCTCTTGGGGAATTGGCAAATCTTGTCGAAGCTTAAACCAGGTAGGAACTTTATGTTACGAGGACTCTATACTGGTGCCAATGGGATGATTTCCCAACAAGTGAGAATGGATGTGGTCGCCAACAATTTGGCCAATGTGGATAAAACTGCATTTAAGAAAGATACGACTGTCTTTAAGACGTTCCCCGAAATGTTACTCCATCGTTATTCTGAAGACGGAATTGGAAAAACGCCAATGGGTTCCTTTGATACCTCTCCCGTCGTCGGTAAACTAGGGTTTGGTGCAGAAGTAAATGAAGTGTACACTCGATTTGAACAAGGGGCTGTGAAAAAAACTGACAATATTTTTGATCTGATGGTTCAAGACCAACCTGGGATGGAAAAACCTGCTTTTTTTACTGTTCTTACCAATCGAGGAGAACGACTCACTCGGAGTGGAAGTTTTGTTTTAGATAAAAATGGATTTGTTGTGACTCCCCAAGGGTTTCCTCTGCTTGGAGAAAAAGGTCCTATCCAAGTGAACCAAGGTAATTTCCTTGTCAAAGAAAATGGTGAAATTTATATCAATGCCAAACTCGGAACGGCACCGAAAGATGGAACCAACTTCAGTGAAAATCGATTCGAAGAACCCGTATTACTCGATAAATTAAAAATCCGCACTGTTGAAAATCCCCGCCACCTCGACAAAGAAGGGGATTCGTTTTACTCTGATACACCAGAATCAGGCGAACCCACAGCCTTTCCTGAACGACTCGCCCCGCAAGTGTTACAAGGTTATTTAGAAGCTTCGAATGTATCCGTTGTGACAGAGATGGTGGATATGATTGAAGTGAACCGTGCCTATGAAGCCAATTCCAAAACCATTCAAACTCAAGACAGTTTACTTGGTCGTTTATTCGAAATTATGCGATAGGAAAAAAATTAAGGCAAAAACCAGATTATTAGGAAAAGATCGTTCATTTTAATACTAAGTTATTTTGATTTGGTCTTGCCATATTCTTGTTTGTGAATATAAACTACCATTCCGATGAAACGTATATTTCGTTTTCGAAAGAAAGAGAAAACCCTATACCAAAAAAAGGGTAAGTGCTTAAATTATTTTTACAACAACTTTCCCTTTCGCACGGCCACTTTCTACGTAAGCCAAAGCCTCGTACAATTGATTAAAAGGGAATACTTTGTCCACTACCGTACGAATGGATCCTTCATTGATGAGAGAAGTGATTTCATTTAATTGAATTCCATTTGCTCTCATAAATAGGAAAGTATAATTTATCTTTAGCCTTTTGGCTTCCTTTCTCAATGACCCAAAATTAGAGGCAATTTGTACGGCAATATCAGTTTGAATTCTCCCGATTTGATTTTAGAATCCAATAAGTTGATTCCGGCTGAATGAACCTGAACCAATACATCATTTTCTTTTAAGATTGGTTCAGGTACATCCGCTAGAATCAAATTGTCTTTGTTACTAAAGTGATTGATCGTATATGCTTACATATAAACTACCTATTTGCGAACTAATATTATTTAGCATTACGCAATTTTTTTAAGATAGAACCTTCGAATAATTTATATGCATAATGTTGCATAGTAAGTATGAAGGACGCACTTGGACCCACAGGATAATTAAACTTTGGATCCTTCTCATCAATGATACTAACAACAGTTTTCACAACAGGCTCAGGGGTTGGCGAATTACTGAAGGCATTTTTAGAGAAAGCAGCTGTTTGTTTACGTAATACATCATAATCTTCAATTTGCAAATCAGAACGAACTGCGTTATTTCCTATATTTGTTTGGAAACTCATTGGTTCAACCATACTTACTTGAATGTTAAAGTCTCTTAATTCGAATCGCAAAACCTTAAAGTAACCTTCAAGTGCATGTTTGGAAGCAGCATAGTAGGCGACGTTTGGTAGTCCAATGAGTCCCAAAAAAGATCCTACCGTAATGATTTTTCCAGATTTTTGTTTCCTGAAGTAAGGTAACAACTGATTGGTGATTTTGATGGTTCCCCAAAAATTAGTTTCAAATTGTTGTTTACCTAGTTCGATCGAAGTTTCTTCCGCAAGACCTGCAACTAAATATCCTGCATTATTGATTAAAACATCAAGTTTTGGAATTTCGTTAAATAATCGTTTTCCAAAGGATTCGATGGAACTATCCGAGGTAATGTCTAATTCAATGATTTTAAAAGGGAGCTTTGAGGAATGGTTTTTGGGAATCCGGCTTGTACCGATCACGGTGTGGCCAGCCTTGTGAAGTTTGTTAGCAATCAGTAGCCCGATTCCGGAAGAAGCACCTGTAACGAGAATTGTCTGTTTCATATTTTATCCTTGCCTTGTATCCTGTAAATTGCGAATTTTGTATTATTCACTTGCAATTTACAAGTATAGTGAATGAAAGTCACTTTTAATTTGCAAGTGGAAATTTTGAAAAATATGCCATTAAATCAAAAAAGATCCGAATGTCCGATAAGTTGTTCCCTTGATATCTGGGGGGATAAGTGGTCCCTTCTGATTATCAGAGACCTTATAAATCATAAAAAATGCACTTATGGTGACTTTTTGAAATCAGGAGAAGGCATAGCGACGAATATTCTGGCATCCAGACTTCAGTTGCTCGAGGAAAATGAGCTGATTGAAAAATTAAACCATCCAGAAAGCAAAGCAAAAGTACTGTATCAGTTAACATATAAGGGTATCGATTTACTTCCTATCTTAGTGGAAATTCACCTTTGGGCTGAAAAGTATTTTGATATTCCAAAAGACCTTAAAGAAAGATTGAAAGCGGTAAAAAAAGACAAAGAAACGGCTGTTCGCACTCTGATGAAAGACCTAAAAAAAGATCTGGATTCTAGTAAAGAAAAGGAATGACGAAATAATTTCTTTCTAAATGGAATCATCAAATTTTAATCTTGCTATTGGATTTTTTTTGGTGTGAATCCCCGAAAGGTTTAGTTTTAAATTTATATTAAATTCTTTTTAAACTAACTTCGATTCTTTCCACTTTCGGGGACCGGGCTTGTCCGGGGTGCGCGTTCGCTCCCGTCTGACGTTCGTCAGACCAAGCCCTCCCATCCCTTTCACATATGAATTGTTTTGATAAGACCCATCTAACTCCTTGTTCCACCATCAATTCGATATACTGAACCTGTAATAAAACTTGATTCATCTGATGCTAAAAATGCAATGAGATTTGCTACTTCCATTGGTTTACCAAGCCTACCCATCGGAATGTTTTTTTCCATCGCCGATTTTCCACGTTCGCCCGCAACATCGAGTATGGCAGTCTCTGTCCAACCGGGACAAACTGCATTGATCCTAACACCATACTTAGCAACTTCTAAAGCACCTGTAGTTGAAAGTTCAATCACTCCCGCTTTTGCCACACAATAGGGACCAAGGGATGGGGAAGCACCAAGACCTGCAATGGAAGCAACATTGATGATGGAACCACCAATTCTATCATCTAGCATGTGCTTT
Organism: Leptospira bouyouniensis; assembly: GCF_004769525.1. Taxonomy (NCBI): domain Bacteria; kingdom Pseudomonadati; phylum Spirochaetota; class Leptospiria; order Leptospirales; family Leptospiraceae; genus Leptospira; species Leptospira bouyouniensis. The sequence continues at coordinate 59,620 of NZ_RQFT01000011.1, forward strand.
GTGGCATATTTTTGGCACCAGAATACGCTTGTTAAATCCATAAGGATCAACTTGTTCCAAACTTCAGTTGTCACTTTATGCATAAATGTTGGTTTGTTAGCAATTCCAGCATTATTTACCATGATATCTAATCTTTTGTTTTGGTTTGGTAAATGGTTTGTTAAACGGATGATATCCTCTTCCTGACTCACATCGCAAGATACGAATTCTGCTGACCCTCCATTTGAAAGGATTTCATTCACAACTGCAAATCCTTCCTTCTCTTTAATGTCTGAAACTACGACATGTGCCCCTTTTTTCGCAAGTAAAAGAGAGGTTTCTTTTCCGATTCCAAGTGCAGCACCTGTGACAATTGCATTTTTTCCATTCAAACTTTGTTCCATACGTTGAGGTTTAATTTGTTTTTATTGATGGCAAGAAGATAAAAATGAATGTTAGCTGGCAGGTAGACCAACCGGTATCCTTAGGATTTTGATTTTAATGCTATAAAAGTAAGGCGAAAAAAATATTCATAATCAATAGTGATTAAATCTAAAACGTATGGTTTTGAATAAAATCGTATTACAATGAGAACAACTGGTCTACTTATGTACTATGGGATCTTAAGTTTTGACTATATTAGAAATGATGAATGAGCTTATAATTGATGAAGGATTCTCAAAAAGAAAACATAGCGATTTCCACGACCTTTTCTTTCAAAGACCATAACTTTATTATTTTATCAGGAAAAGTACGAAAAAAGAATCCGAATCATTTTTGAATCATTCCAAATACTTCCTTTCCACATCTTACTATCGTCAAACAATGGGTTATGATTTTTGATTGAACTACAATCATTGTCCCAGTCTGTTTATGGATTTTTTACAGAATTTTTTTATTACCAAACCTACTGGTGTTTACTTTGTGGAAGGGACATATAATGGATGGTTTGTTTTTTTATCCATATTTATTTCTATCCTTGCCTCTTGGATTTCTTTGTATTTATTACACCGATTTTCAGAAGTTGGAAATCGATTCTCACGTTTTGCGATTTTATTTACAGCAAGTTTATCCCTTGGGGGTGCTGTCTGGTCGATGCATTTTATCGGTATGATATCCTTTGAGTTATGTACAACTGTCACTTACGATAAGGCCATAACAACACTCTCAATCCTTCCCAGTTTTATTGCTTCATTCTTTGCACTCCAAACACTAAGTAAAAAACAAATCACTAGATTAGAATTGATATCGGTTGGAATCCTCGTTGGAGCAGGAATTGGTTTCATGCATTATATGGGAATGTCTGCCATGACAATGAAACCAAAACTGATGTATGATCCAATTTTGTTTTTGGTATCTTTATTTGTCGCCATCACACTTTCCATCTTGTCCATAATAATCCAATTTCGATTAAAAAATTCAAAGTTAAATATTCGAAGTATTTATCTTACGTTCATTAGTGGGATTGTAATGGGGACTGCCATTTCAGGTATGCATTATACTGGTATGGCGGCTGCACGATTTGTTGTTCCAATTGGTACAGAAATTGAAAATACAACAAATGACCAAGTATTCCTTGCCTTTCTTGTGGGATTTGGAAGTTTATTTGTGATTGGTTCTGCGGTAGTTACGATAGCCTTTATTAGTTATAAAGATTTGTTTCATAATTTGGTTAAAAGTGAATCAAGGTTACGAGCCATTATTGAAACAGCCGCCGATGCCATTGTTATGATTGATACAAAAGGTATCATTCAAGAATTTAATTTTACCGCAGAACGAATGTTTGGATGGAGTGCAAAAGAAATTATCGGTAAAAATGTAAAAATTCTAATGCCCAGTCCTTTTAGAGAAGAACATGATGGTTACTTATCAAATTATTTGGACACTGGAGAGGCAAAAATCATTGGAATTGGAAGGGAAACGATAGCCATCCGTAAAGATGGTACTACGTTCCCAATTCGGTTAGCAATTGGACACACTAAACTCCCTCAGGATGATATTTTTGTTGGTCTTATCAGTGATATTTCTGAACGGATTTTAATCGAACATGCATTAAAAGATAATGAAGAACAATTAAAATCATTTATACAAAATATTCCTGGAGTTGTCTACAGGTGTTTGGTAGATGAATATTGGTCTTCTATTTTTTTAAGTGATGCCATTGAGTTTTGATCTGGTTATCCTGCCAGTGAATTTTTAGAACAAAATCGAATCCGAAATTTTTCCGATATTATCCATCCTGATGACAAAGAACATGTTTCTAACATCATTCAGAATGCAATTGATACTTCAGATACATTTGTTTTAAATTACCGTATTGTACACAAATCTGGCGAAGTTCGTTGGGTTTTGGAATATGGTGGACCTGTTTATGATGAAAACAAGGAAGTGAAATTTTTAGATGGTGTGATTTTAGATAACACTGACAGGCGAATGATTGAAGAAGCTTTGATTGAATCGAAAGAGAAAGCAGAAATGGCATCGAAAACCAAATCGACTTTCTTAGCAAATATGAGTCATGAAATTAGGACACCTATGAATGCAATCATTGGATTTGCAGAAGTGTTGCTTGCAGATCCATATCCAAACCAAAACAAAAAACATTTAGAAACCATTCGTAATTCTGCAAAATCACTGTTACGTTTGTTAAATGATGTTTTAAATTCTGCAAAACTAGATCGAGGAGCGGTTGAATTAGAGATAGTAGATTTTTCTCTCCTTTCATTAATTGATCAAATATTTTCTACATTTTCCATGGAATCGAAAAGGAAGGGTTTGGAATTTACGACTCATTTTTCAAATGATTTGGCAGATTATTATAAAGGAGACAGTTTACGCATCCGCCAGATTCTAAATAATTTAATTGGGATTCAATTAAATTTACTAGAGAGGGAAAAATACAATTATTTATATCACATAATGATGGTCAGGTGCTATTCCATATCCATGATACTGGCATTGGAATTGCTGAAGATCGTATTTCTAAAATATTTGAGCCATTTACACAAGCAGATGTTTCTATGAGTCGAAAATTTGGTGGAACAGGCCTCGGAACAACAATTTCAAAACAGTTGGTTGAACTTATGGGTGGGAAAATTTGGGTAGAAAGTAAATTGGGAGAAGGAAGCGATTTCTATTTTAGTCTCCCATTACCAATAGGAAATTTAACAACGTTGGTTCAGGAAAAAGAACTTGTCCCTCTTCCCAAGCTCAATGTACTCATAGTTGATGATATAAAACAGAATGTGGAACTCATCCAATTACTCATGGAATCAAACGGTCATTTCGTGGAAATTGCACGGAACGGTCTCGAAGCTTTTCAATTATTCCAATCAAATTCTTTTGATTTAGTTCTAATGGATATCCAGATGCCTGAAATGGATGGACTCGAAGCAACAAAACAAATTCGTTCTTATGAAAACAAAAACAAACTCAAAAAAGTACCAGTGATTGCTTTATCGGCGAGTGTTTTTGATGAAGATAAACAAAGGGCAAAAATGGCAGGAATGGATGGTTTTGTTTCCAAACCAATTGATATTGATGAATTAAATCATGAAATCTCACTTTGGATCCATCCCAAAACAAATAACAATGATTCACGAGTTGCTACGGAAATTGGATTCAATGAAAAAACAAATTTGGAAATCTCAGATTTAAAATTTCGATTTCCCAATCTATTGGATTGGGAGAGGGGGATTAAAATCTATGGATCTTTGTCAAAGTATCTTAATGTGATCCATGATTTTTTAAAAGAACATACCGAAGATTTTTCAAACATATCTCAATCATTTCTCTCATTTCAAGATCCAAGTGGTTATTTTCATAAATGGAAAGGTGTAACCTCAAATCTAGGATTAATATCTGTTTTTGATCTATTAAAGAAATGGGAAAACACGAGCAGTGCAGAATTCAATCCAGAAAAAATGTTCATACAGTTGCAGGACGAATTCAAAGTTATCTTTGACACTATGGCGGAGTTGGGAATCCGAAATGCTAATCATACAAATCAATTGAATCCAACGGATGGATTGAAACGTCAAGATAAGGAAAAATACGATTCGAATGAAAGAACAATTTTAGACCAAGTAGAGCGTACAAAATCCTCAAAAATCATACAAACTCTAATACATTCTTTTCAAAAAGGAAATTTGAACCAAATTGTTTGGAATGAATTGGAACAAATCCTTTCAAACACGTATTTCAGATTGGATTTGGTTTCAATTTCTAAATGTATCGAATCATTTGATTTTGAAACATCCATTCAACTTTTAATGAAATTAAATCAAAAATTGGAGTATCATACGGATGATTCAAAACACAAAAGCTAAAATTTTAATCATCGATGATGAACCAACAAACTTACAAATTCTAAATGAAATTTTAAAAAATGATTATTCTCTTAGTTTTGCAAAAGATGCAAATAAAGGATGGGAGCTTGCCTACAGTGAAGTTCCCGATTTGATTCTATTAGATGTGATGATGCCAGAAAAAACTGGTTACGATCTCATCAAAGAATTGAAAGCAAATCAAAAAACCAAATTTATCCCGGTAATTTTTGTCACGGCATTAACAGATATAGGGGATGAAGAAAAGGGATTTCTGTTAGGTGCAGTTGATTATATCACGAAACCAGTTAGTCCTGCCATTGTCAAAGCTAGGGTCAAAACTCATTTGTCACTTGTCGATAGTGAGGAAGTTAAAATCACAAGACTACAAATTATTCAACGGTTGGGGATGGCATCAGAATATAAAGACAATGAAACGGGAATGCATGTGATTCGGATGAGTCATTATTCAAAAACCCTTGCCCTTGCAATCGGTTATAGTGAAGAGAGTGCTGATGAAATTTTAAATGCTGCTCCGATGCATGATGTTGGCAAAATCGGAATCCCTGATTCGATTATCCAAAAGCCAGGCAAACTCACTGAAGAAGAATGGCAAATTATGAAACGCCATCCAGAAATTGGGGCAGAAATCATCGGTGACCATCATTCCAGTTTATTAAGATTGGCAAAGTCCATTGCACTCACTCACCACGAAAAATTTGATGGGACAGGGTATCCGTATCAATTAAAAGGAGAGAACATTCCCATTGAAGGAAGAATCATTGCTATCGCAGATGTTTTTGATGCATTAACAACCGTAAGACCTTACAAAAAAGCTTGGGAAGTAGAGGAGGCACTTGGATATTTACAAAAAGAATCTGGTACCCATTTTGATCCAAAATTGGTAAAAGAATTTTTTAAAGTCATTCCAAAGATTTTAGAAATCAAGGCGGAATGGCCTGAAGAAATCGAAAAAAATAATTAAAGATCCATATATTAGAATCACTAAAGACTAACATAACTAATTTTGAAAGTTGTGTTAGTAAGCTTTGAAACCAGTTGGTCTTTCTCCTCGCTTGTAAAATTCAATTGCCTTTTTCTCATCCTTTAACAACCGACTTTTGGCAATGAACCTCACAAACCAAGGGATCTGACGTACATTACCTCCTGTCGAAATTGCCAATAAATATGCTTTCGCACATTTTTCGATCAACTCACAATTATAAATAGCTTTCTCTCGCGTTACGCTTGTAATTACCACTTCTTCAGAAACAAGGAAACCATTCGCACCAGACAAAAGTATAGAACTTTGTTTTAGGTTGCCATTTGCATCCAGAGGTAATTGGTTCACGCTGGCACCTAATTGCCTACACTGTTCATCAAATACAAGTGGGAGAGGGTGGTCTAAAAAGTTAAGTTTAGAACTCCAAGGGGGAATAAATCGAACAATGGCACCCACATCAGGTCGAAACGAATAAAGATCCGCATGGAAACGTATGATGGATGGTAATGTCTCGAGTTGATGATTCTCATCTAACATTGTATTTGGATTTTTAATCGAGTAGGATTGTAATATAGGTTTATTTTTTTTTCCTTCCCCTTTCACCATTAATAAGAATGTTCCTGTTCCTGGTATAAGAAATGATAAACTTGCCGATTGGTTTTGAAACAATCCCTTGGATTCCAATCGATTCCAAAGATCATGTAATTCCATTTCATCAGGAGTTTGGTTTTTTGTTTTAGGTTTTACCTTTAGTTTGTTAGATATTTGAATCATGATATGGACCTTATTTCTTTTTTCTATACTTACGTTAGGTAGATAACGCAGAGTTAATTAAATCTCCCAAAGGTTTGGGAAATTTTTCTTTTGAAGTATTTTTTTGAATCGATTCTTTTAAAAATGAAGTCGCTTCTTCTTCAATGAGACTAACACAACGGATGGCATTTTTTAATTCTTTTGCGCCGCAAACAATTCCATGATTCTTCAAAAGGTATCCGTTTTGATTGTTTGTGATTTTTTTTTGAAATGCATTTACCAGAAAAGATGTGCCGGATGGAGCATAGGAAACCATGATGAGCTTGGAACCTATTTTTTCTATTGCTTCTTTACTTTTAAGTGGTAAATCTTTTCCGAGTAAAGTGATAGCACTGGCTAGTGGTTGGTGTGTGTGTAAGCTAACATTAATATCAGGGCGATGTTTGAAAAAACTCGCATGGATACCACTTTCGGTTGTTGGTTGTTTTGTTCCTTCAACCATTGCCAGCGTATGAATGTTCAAAACACAAAGGTCTTCTGGTTTCATCGTGTAATAGTCACTGGCAGAGGGGGTTACAACCATCAGAGTATCATCCACGCGTACCGCCAAATTTCCACCGATTCCTGCTAAAAACCCGATGTCAGCTAACCGAATGCAGGCGGAAATCATTTCCTTTTGAATGGATTTGATTTTTTGCTTTTGGAGATTCATACATTTATCCTAAAAACCTAGGTTACCAAATAGTCGACAAGTGTCGACTAAAAAATATAACCCCCTCTGATCGTGGCTGATTTAAAAAACGAACTTCAAATCATAAAATCAATCGACAGAAGTTGGTAAACTAATAAGTTACATCAGGTTTTACCTTATGAAACAAGCGAATTTCCATTCAATTATATTTAGAACCAAACGAATCTTTGCTCATTGGGTTGTAAACCTCCTTGGGCCAACAGATCAATTTGTGATGCGGCATCGTATTTTAAATGGAACGTTATTTGCTGGGCTCATTGCGATGGCAGTTGGTCTTGGATCAGAATTTTTTCGAGAAGGGTTTGAAGTCGGAGGACTACTTGCCCTTTGGGCTGCCTTTGCCTTTACCATACTTTTTTATTATTTATCACGAGTGAAACGTTACTTTGAAATTTTGATTTTGCCAACATTTGTCATCAGTTCACTCACCGCTTGTTTACAAATCAAATACAGTGGTGGGATTGTCAGTGCAAATGTGATGTTACTTGCTCCAATCCTTGTTTTAAATATGTTAATACTTGGGAAAAAATGGGATTCCTTTGCAATTGTTTTTTTTGTCGTCCTTCTCTTTGCCATTAACATGGTCCAAGAATCGAATCCGAGTTGGTTTTCGGATTATTCTTCTGTAAAGGCTCGGAGTGAAGATTTCCTCATCACAGCCGTTTCCATTTTGTTACTTCTTGGTCTTATGTTACGCACTCTCAATCGATCCTATGAAGATGCCATCACAGAAGTGAGTCGTTTGAAATACCAACAGGATGGAGATTATTACCTAACTTCACTGTTGACTCGACCACTTTCAGGGATCCGTAACCGTTCGAAAACCATCAAGTTTTCATCCTATATCAAACAAAAGAAATCATTCCAATTTAAAAATAGAGAATATGAACTGGGAGGAGATATTTGTGTCACAGATCAAATTGTCTTACGAGGACGGAGTTATTGTGTGTTTGCCAATGGAGATGCAATGGGGAAATCCATGCAAGGGGCAGGAGGAGTCCTTGTGTTTGGTACCGCATTTCGTGCACTCATCGAAAGGACACATCGAGATGGAATTCTCTCTCATTATTTCCCTGAACGATGGTTACACTCTGCTTTAGATGATCTGAACAATGTCTTCGAAGGTTTTGACGGTTCGATGTCGATGTCCTTAGTTTTGGGATTAGTAGATGAAAAAACAGGATATATGTATTATATCAATGCAGAACACCCATATCCCATTCGTTACCGCGATGGGAAAGCACAGTTCCTTTCGGAGCAAGTTACGAATTTTAAACTGGGAATGCAAAAAGATAGAGCAAGGATCGAAACTTGTTGGATTCGTCCAGGGGATACCATCATATTAGGAAGTGATGGTCGTGATGATTTAGAAATCGGTTTCGATGAAACGAAAAACCGCGTAATTAATTTTGACCACACATCAATTTTAAAACAAGTGGAGGAAACGAAAGCAGAGATAGAAGATTTAGGCAAACGATTACAAACCATAGGTGAACTCACAGATGATTTATCCTTTCTTAGCATCCAATTTGTACAAATTCCTGAAAATCGCTCCAAAATGAATTCACAAAAATTCGAAGGAATCATCAAAATTCTCAAGGAAAACAGAGATTTAGAGGCCTTAGAATATTTGGAAAAGGAAATCATCACAGAGAATGAGAATCCACTCCTTTGGAAACTTTTATACCAAGTTTATAGGAAGTTGGGTCGGTATGCGCAAGCAGGGCAGGCATGTGAAACTTTTTCGATTTTGCATCCTTCTGGACTCCAAATGATTTGGAACGGGGTCATTCAATACACAAAAGCTGGAAAAATTGCAGAAGCCATCGAAATGGCCGAGAGAATCTACAGTCGTAAGCCCGAAGTCATCCCAGTTTTAAAAATTCTCATCAAACTCTACAAAAAATCAAAACAACTCGAACGTGTGGATGAATACGAAAACGCATTACAAAGATTGTATTCTTAGTTTGTTTCATGACCATTTTTGTCTCAGACCGAACATATAGGATAAAATTTGATCAGATAAGTTTTATATTGGATTAGAACTCATCGAATTATGTTTTAATTGAAAAGAAATTAGCTTTGAACTCGTTAAGAAGATAAAAATGAATTTACTTTTACGAATGCTACCTTTGTTATCGTCTTCATAGATGGAAGATTGATACTATCTTCATAAGGTTACATGTATGGAAGAAAACGAAACAATAGAAGTGCCAGTAGTAATAGAAGAACCTGCTCCTGAAGTAACAGTTGTTGCTAAAAAAGCAGCTCCTAAGAAGAAGAAAGCAGCTAAAAAGAAAGCAGCAAAGAAAAAAAGAGCTAAAAAAGCGGCTCCTAAGAAGAAAAAAGCGGCGAAAAAGAAAAAAGCTGCAAAGAAAAAAACAAAGAAAGTAGTTTCTAAAAAAAGACCTGCGAAAAAGAAAACGGCTAAGAAAAAAGCCGGCAAAAAAAAAGCAGCTAAGAAAAAAAGACGTTAAATCCCCTAAGGGATAATAGATTCAAACTTGATATTAAAATGTATCTAGTTCCATCCTATTATCCCTTAAATCGTATCAAATTGGATTTTTTAACTTTGTAATGCGAATCGCAACAATTTCATTCAAGATTCGTTTTTGTTGGAATTTGAATCCCTTTTTCTGCTAACCACTTTCGTTTACTACGTTCTCCAATCCATTTCAGAATGGGGGAGAGGGTTCCTATCAGCCATGGAAAAACGGCGACCAACCGAGAGACTAATCCGTCCGAGTAAGGTACATAAATCTCTAACGTACCTCTTTTGATCCCTAGTAGAACAGCATCTGCCACTTTTTTGGGAGATTGGACTTTATTAATCCAGTTGAGTGCAGTCCCCCCATTCAAAGCTTCATGGAGGAGCATCGGAGTATCCACTGCCGAAGGATAAATCCCTGAGACTTTGATATTTGTATGTTTTACTTCTTCATACAATGCTGTTAAAAATCCTCGCAATCCGAATTTACCAGCGGAGTAAATGGAAGAGTCAGCGAGTGCAATGATCCCTCCAACGGAGACAATCGAAACAATTGATCCTTTCCCACGTTTTAGCATCAAAGGTAAAATACCATGAATCAATTTAATAGGGCTTATCAAGTTGATCCATAGTTGCCTTTGTATATCAGTATCGGTTTGAGTGATAAATGGTCCTTCTTTTGTGTAACCGGCATTATTGATGAGAACATCAATATTCGGATACTTCTCTTTGATTGTTTCAATTAAAGATTGGATTTCATTTGGATTTGTTTGGTCACAAACAAATAACTCAGGTTTTCTCTTTAATTTAGAAACAATGGATGTCATTTTTTCCAAATTGATATCGGAAAGTAAAAGATGGTATCCAGCTTTGTCTAATTGGATGGCAATCTCGCAAGCGATGGCACCACCACCACCGGAGATGAATGCAAGTTTATGATTTCCTACATGATTCGTGTCAGTCATTTGGATACGCCTAAAATCGAACCATTGTCCAAAGAGATAGGATCATAGGTTTTCAAACGATTGAATTGTCCCGTTTTTAGTTCTGGCCAACCCATCTTTTTTTGAACTTTTGATCTGTATTTTCTATAAGCGACCTGGTTGACGTATACAGAATGTCGTCCCGAGTTCAAATACTGAATATTACCATTCAGTTTAGGTTGATCTTTTTGGATTAATTTTTCAAATTGCAGTGCAGAAGGATGATGATTTTTTTTAGCGTTTATAAAAGATGCGATTAGATTTGCCATTTCATCAAACATCTTATAAGCACCCCCATCAGTTTCCATATATCCCAAAGCATATAAATTTTCGAAGTTACGATTGAATAAAGTTAGGTATAAGTCAGGCCTTCCACTTTTCCATTCAAAGTATTTTTCATCCATATATGGGATAGACCAGTTGTAACCTGTTGCCAAGATAATCAGATCAATTTTTTCCTTTGTGCCATCTTTAAATACAACAGAATCTTTATCTAAATAATCGATATCAGATTTTGCTATCACATCTCCATGCCTTAAATAATGAATCAACTGATCATTGATAATAGGATGTGTTTCGAAAATTTTATGGTCAGGTTTTGGAAGTCCAAGTTTACTTAAGTCACCAACCAAAAACTTTAATAATTTCCCAAATACTAATTGTGAAATCCAATTTGGAATCCAGTGGGCGCCATCGCCAAAAACATCAGCTGGTTTACCCAGTATATGTTTGGGGATAAAGTGATATCCTCGTCTTACACTGATGTAAGCCTGCTCCGCATTTGTAGCAGCATCACAAGTAATATCACATCCGGAATTTCCGGCTCCCACAACAAGTAATCGTTTCCCTTTGAATAGGTTCGGAGATTTGTAATGAACACTATGTAAAATTTGACCCAAAAATGTATCTTCACCTTTCAATCTAGGTTGGTTAGGTGACCAGGTTATCCCTGTCGCACATACAATCCCTTGGAACAAATACATTTCCTTGGCATTTGTTTCCACTAACCACTTCTCACCGGATTGAGTAATTTTATTTATAAAAGTGTTAAAGCGAATATAAGGATATAAATGATACTCTTTTGCAAAATTCCTATGGTAGTTCAAAATTTGGCGGTTGGAGGGATAATCGGGATACTCATTTGGCATCGGGTAATCAAAATAATTTGAAAGATACTTGGATGAGATAAAGTGTGCACTTTCATACATAGGAGAACCAGGATTGTTGATATCCCAAATCCCACCAACTTCGTTGTGTTTTTCGAATACTACAAAAGGAATGTTTTTATCACGAAATGACCTTGCCATCGTTAATCCAGCGGGACCTGCTCCAATGATACAAAATGTATCAGACTTATCAATAATCCCTTTTTTCCCAATTCCCTCTTTTCTGTTCTGTTCCATAATTTCCATCCAATATATGATCAATGATCATATAAACGTGAGCATTGATCATATATTGATTTAAGTCAATATTTATTTAAAGTGTCCTGGAAAAAAAGATGGTAAAATTGGAGTTAGAAATTCTACTTTTCCTATGAGTTTATCTCTTAAAATCCCTGTCCAAACTAGAAGCCGAGAAAGAGTGAATCAGATTTTAAAAACAGCGAGAGAACTCATTGGTGAAAAAGGTATTGATGCAGTGAGTATGCGAGAAATTGCTCAAACGGCAGGAATTCAAATCGGTTCTTTATATCAATATTTTCCAGGAAAAAATAACTTATTACTTACAATCATGACCGAATACTATGATTTCATCTATGAGGAAACCAAACGTATTTTGGATCCAGTTCGAACGTTTGAAGAACTTGAAATTGCTTCTGAAAAAGCATTCAAGCAGTTTGTTTCTATATTCCAAAAAGACCCGGCGCTTGCAAATTTATGGGCGGGAGCAAGAGCCATTCCAGATTTGGTTTCAGAAGATAATCGTGATACTTATAGAAATGCTGAACTCATGATCAGAACAATGATTCGTTGCCTTCCAAATCTCAAAGAATCAGAACTTCGTCCTTTTGCTTTGTATTACAGTCATACATTGGGTATGATTGTAAGGTTTGTTCGTGAGATTGATAGTGAGCATGGAAAAGCTGTTTTGAAAGAAACACTTGATATTTTGAAATTAAAGCTGAGAGAATTCGATACGCTAGCCAAGAAAAAAAACAAACTTAAAAAACGATCTTAAAGTAGGAATATCAGCTTCTCTAAAATTCAAAGGATCAGCGTTAAATTTTTTGGTATTTCTTTGCCTGTTTTTTGTTTTCGGGATCTAATTCGATTGCTTCAGGGTGTAAGACAATATTCCAATACCGAACCACATACGCAATGACTCCTGCCGTAAGCACAAAAAGTAAAACATACGCCGAGATCACAGGGTGTAATAAAAAGGGGTAAGGAGCACCGAATCGTAAAAAATAAGGCAGCGACATGTACCAAATTACAGATACAGCTACAATTCCCACTCCAAATTTCCCCCACCAATTGGGCCTTCCTTGTAAGCCACGTTTTAAGTATAAAAATCCACCAAGCCAAACTCCAAGGATCTCTCTAATAAAATATACAATCAGGATCCAACGAGGAAAATCAAAATGGAGTGTCACAACAAAGAGTCCACCGAGTGTCACAAGTTTATCACAGACTGGATCGAGGTAACGTCCAAGTGTTGTTTCTTGGTGTAAGAGTCTTGCGAAAAGTCCATCCAAATAATCTGTGAATACAGCAACCAAAGCATATACGATAGAAGCGAATAGAGCATTTAAGTTAGCTGGATTTTTTGCATAATCGTATGTGCTAAAGAAAAAAAATGGTAATAACAATACACGGAAAACAGATAAAAAATTGGATAGTGTAAAGATACGATCCTGGAAAAGGTCTTTGGCTTTTTTTTCTTCGATTTGCATAGAACCAATACCAGATTCTAAAAATTCTAACCGAAGGCAAGAAAACAAATGAAAACAATGTTGACGTTTGGAGTCGAATCTATAGCTTGGTTTTTATTCCGATGGAGTTGTAGCTCAGTTGGTTAGAGTGCCTGCCTGTCACGCAGGATGTCGCGGGTTCGAGCCCCGTCAACTCCGCCATCGGGAATTTCCCCCACAGATTACTTTTTACATCATTCGATGTATTCTTCTTTTTCCTTTTTGAAAAGGATTTGATTTTCCTCTTCTAATATTCTTGCAACCTGAACAATTTTACTTCTTGCTTCGTTTATCTCTCGTAAGGTGACTCTAGGTTTCATATCCAAAAGATCCAAAATGTCTTCTGCACGGTTTTGGCTCATATTGTTTAAGAATTTTTTTCGAATTTCATCTCCTGCACCACGAATGGCAAGAGAGATAGTGGGGTCATCTGCCAATCGATTGATGAGGATTCGCATCTCTTTGTTATCAAGAGAAAGGATGTCCTCGAAGGTATATAATTTTTCTCTTACTTGGTCAGCGACATCGGGTGATGATTCTTCCAATTCGGATAGAATGGTTTCTTCAGCACCTTTTTCCATAAAGTTCAGAATGTTCGCGAGGACATGGGCGCCTCCCGCTTCTGAGTATTCTTGTTTGTCTCTCTCTTCGTATCGTTTTTTTAAGATTCGGGCAATGTTTTGGATCACATCGGGGTGAGTTTTAGAGGTGGTTGCCAACCTGACGGCGATTTTTGCCTGTTCTGGTTTGGGAAAAAGTTTAAGTACGTCAGCAGCTTTTTTGGGATCCAAGTGGGAAAGAGTCACAGCTATGATTTGTGGGGACTCTGTTCCTAACATGTTTTGTAACACACTTGGTTCTACTTGGTTTAAGAATTCAAAATCGTTTTTTGTTTCTTCTTTGTGGATTTTTTTTAAGATCACATTGGCTTTTTCGGAACCAACCGTGTGTTCAAGGAGTGACTTCGCCGTGGACAAACCTCCTGAAGTGGATTCTGATAAACCTTCAATGGTATGATGGAATTCTTTTAAAATGGTTTCCTTTTCTTCTTTTGATACCGAACGAATTTTCGACATCTCCAAAATGACTGCTTCAAGCATGGCATCATCTAGGTGTCTGAGAACATCGGCGGCTCTTTCTTTGCCAAGGGAGAGGAGGAGGAGGGCAGCTTTTCGTACGCCTGGTGTGGCGGATGTAGGGTTCTCAGGCTTCATGTGACATAATTCTCTTAGTTTCCTATGGATGTCAAAAAAAACTTCAGTAATGAGACAAAATTTTCTAAAGGTCTCATTAAGTTCGTACGATACCCTTTGTAAGTTACAAAGAGAAAGGAAAGAAACACCAGATGGACAAAGCTCACAAATTCAAAAACACACTCGAACGTTACATCCACTACCGAGGTATCGACATCGTTTTACACCTCAAAGATGGAAAGAGCATCGAACTCGATAAAAACCGCCAAATGATGGACGATGTGGTCATCGGAAATTTGGCAACGGGTGTGGTTCGAATCCCCATTGCCGACATCCAAAGTGCTGATTTTTTTGCAGCTTAATCGAAGATTCGATTAACCCACCGCAAGGAGGAGATTTGGTTTTTCCAAAAAACTCCTTAAGGTCTTTAAAAACTCTGCTCCCACAGCTCCATCGATCACCCTGTGATCGCAGGAGAGTGTGAGAGAGAGGATACGACCCGGAATAACCACTCCATTTTCCACAACCGGTTTATCTTCCACAGATCCCACCGCAAGGATGGCACTTTCTGGTTCGTTGATGATCGCAGTGAACCGACTGATCCCATACATTCCCAAATTCGAAATCGTAAAGGTCCCATTTGTAAACTCTTCTGGTTTTAGTTTCCGATCTCTTGCTTTTTTTGCGAGTTCCTTCACTTCCGAAGAAATTTGAAGGATAGACTTTCGATTCGCATCTCGGATGACGGGCGTTAGAAGGCCTCCATCAATGGAAACCGCAATTCCTACATCCACTCTTCCGAATTGTAAGATGGAGTCTCCTTGGAAACTCGCATTTACCTTGGGGTGGAGTTTTAGAGTGGCAGCAGTGGCTTTGACAATGATGTCATTCAAACTCACTTTTATAGGTGAATTTGGATTTTGTGAAATCTGAAATTCGTTGATTTCTTTGCGGAAGGATTCCAATGCCTTTGCATTCACATCCACATTCAAATAAAAATGGGGGAGGTTTTGTTTGGATTCTGTAAGTCGTTTGGCAATGGTTTTACGCATTCCATTCAAATTGACAATTTCATCGGCAACGGGGACTTCCGATCCAACTCGCATGCCCCCAGTACCTTTATTTAAGGAATCAAGGACATCTTTTTTAGTGATCCTACCTTCGGGACCTGTTCCGATCACCAGATGTAAATCAATTCCATGTTCGATGGCGATGGACTTAGCGAGTGGGGAAGCAAGTACACGGAGTGTGCCTCTTTGTTGTGATGATGTTCCATTTGTCCTTTCTGCGGTGGGAAGTGAAGGTGCCGTTTGCCCTTGGTTTGGCGAATTTGAAGCAGGGACCAAATTTTGAGATGAAGGGGAAATTTTGGTTTCGGTGGAACTGGTTTTTGTTTCACCAACCCCCGAAACCACACCTTTTTTTGAATCTCCTGGATCAATGGAGGCAGATGGGGAGGGAAAAGACTTGGCAGATGTTTGCTCAGCTCCTCCCGAAGGTTTTGGTTTCGGAAGGTTTGCGAGTAGAGCAGATATATCTTCGCCTGGTTTTCCGATCACTGCCAAAGCTTCACCTACTTTTAGTTTGGTGCCTTCTCCTTGGATGATTTTTAGTATCACTCCTGAATCATAAGCTTCCATTTCCATCACAGCTTTGTCGGTTTCGACTTCTGCGAGGATGTCACCGGGACTGATCGAATCACCTTCTTGTTTCAACCATTTCACAATGGTTCCTTCTTCCATCGTCGGGGAAAGTTGAGTCATTTCTTGTATTTTTGCCATCATAGCCTCCTTAACGTAACATCTCTCGGATGGTATCAGCCACTCGGTTGGCACTCGGCAAACTCATTCGTTCTAAGTTTGCAGCGTAAGACATGGGAACATCCATTTGTGTGACTCGTTCCACGGGATGATCAAGGTAGGAAAAAACATTCTTTTGGATGAGGTGAGAGATCTGTGCCCCAAAACCTGCAACAGGCCATCCTTCTTCTACAACCACCGCACGGTTTGTTTTTTTGACTGATTCATAGATTAGATTTTCATCTAACGGGCGTAAACTGCGTAGATCCACAATTTCCACAGAAATCCCTTCTTTTTCTAAAATGATAGCTGCTTCTTCCGCAAAACTTAAGGCTCTTGACCAGGTCACTAGAGTAATGTCTGTTCCTTTTCGTTTGATTTCACCAAGGCCAAGAGGAATGGTATATTCCTGTTCAGGGACTTCCCCCTTTGAACCATAAAGTACTTCGGATTCAATGAAAATGGTAGGGTTATTGTCTCGGATCGAAGATTTTAAAAGTCCATAAGCATCTTTTGGAGTCGCGGGACAAACTACTTTGAGTCCTGGGCAATGGGCATACCAGGATTCAAATGCTTGGGAGTGTTGTGCCGCAAGCCTCCCACCCGCACCACCGGCGCCACGAAAGACAATGGGCATAGGGAATTGGCCGCCACTCATATAATTCATTTTTGCTGCGGAGTTGATGATTTGGTCGATGGCAACAAGAGAAAAATTCCATGTCATAAATTCGATGATAGGCCTAAGCCCCACCATTGCCGATCCAACACCAATCCCTGCAAAACCATTCTCTGAAATCGGTGTATCAATCACTCTTTCTTCACCGAATTTATCGAGCATTCCTTGGGAAACTTTATAGGCACCTTGGTAATGTCCTACTTCTTCGCCCATGAGGTAGATGAGTGGGTCTTTTTCCATTTCTTCCACCATGGCCCTGTTTAATGCTTCTCGGTATGTTAAAATAGCCATTTATTTATCCTCCGCATATACGTACTTGTGGAGTTGAGAGAGTGGAGGTTCAGGTGAAGTTTCTGCAAATTGGTAAGCTTCATCAATTTGTGTTTGGATCTCTATTTCCAGTTTATCTAATTCTTCGGGTTTGATTCCACCTAACTCTAGTTCATGTCTTGCACGCATGAGAGGGTCCTTTTTTTTGTAAGCTTCCAATTCTTCTTTGGTTCTGTATTTGGCTGGATCAGACATTGAATGTCCACGGAAACGATAAGTGGATACTTCGATCAGGGTTGGGCCTTCCCCTCTGCGTGCTCTTTCCACTGCCACCTTAACGTGGTCTCTCACTTTGCGCACTTCATCCCCTTCAATATGATCTCTTGCCATATCGTATGCATGTGCTCTAATCGAAACATCCTTTACAGCAAGGGCACGATATTCAGGAGTTCCCATCGCATAATGATTGTTCTCACAAATAAAAACAACAGGAAGTTTCCAAATCGCTGCTAGGTTTAGTCCCTCATGGAAGGATCCAATATTGGCAGCGCCTTCACCAAAAAAACATATGGTGACCGAGTCTTCTTTTTTGTATTTGGATGCAAAGGCAATGCCTGCTGCAAGAGAGATGTGACCACCTACGATCCCATGTCCTCCCATAAAGTGTGCATTTTTATCAAAAAAATGCATGGAACCTCCATTCCCTTTGGAAATCCCTGTGGCTTTTCCAAAGAGTTCTGCCATAAGAGGGTTAGGGTGGAGACCTCGAGCGAGTGCATGGCCATGGTCACGGTATGTGGAAACAATATAGTCATGAGGGGTAAGAGCTGCAATCGATCCAACTCCGACAGCTTCTTGGCCAATGTATAAATGGAGGAACCCACCGATTTTCCCGACACTATAAGCTTTTGCTGCAGCTTCTTCAAACTTTCGTATTAGTACCATTTGCCTGTAGAACTCTTGTAATTCGCTCACAGATTGTGAGTCTTTGGGGATTGAAGAAACCAAATAGAACCTCCGAAACGACTAAAAAACTACACTATTTAGACAAAGAAAGAAAGCAAAAATCTTGCTCTTAAATGAAGATAAAAGACAGTTTCCCTAGGACCTTTATGAAAATTACGAGTGCTGGTATCGAATTCCTAGAATTCAATGAATTTAAAAATTTTGCGGTAGATTATGATCTGTTAGGTTCTGTTTCCCTAAGTGAACCTGTTGTGGATAAAAATGGAAACATCCTCATCAAAGAAAAAGTAGCAATCAAAGAAAATGTTCTAAAAAAATTAGAAGGGTTGGAAGGGAATTACATTCCATCCTTTAAACTTGCAATGTCGAAAGATTTGATGAAGATGTTGCGACAAGTATTATCAAAAGCAATCCTAAGTCGCATTGATGATCGTTCCAATGAATTTATCTTCCACCTTTACGAACAAAATGCGGAACGAATGGCAAGTCTCAAAGGGATCATTCAAAATTCATTTTATTCCAAATCTTTAGCTTTGTCTTTTTTCCGAATTTTACTTTCCCACAAAGAATTTTTTAACTATTTAGCTGACTTTGGACTATTAAGTCTGGGTTCCGTGATCCAAAAACAATATGGTTTTAAAATGGTAAATCGGTATAGTTTTTTAGCAGGACTTTGTGCGGATATTGCCGTTTCGAAAGAAGGATTGTACAGACAAAGTTTTTTTGGATCCTCACTAACCACAGCCGTTAGCCTAAGTATTGAAATTGCAAGAAAACTCAACCTTCCAGAAGAAGTGATCAGTGCGATTAATAATCATGGCAATTCTAATTTTGAAATTCCTGGTGTGAACCCAGTGAATGTCAATGTCGAAGATTTAAGAAAACACCAATTGAATCAAGATCTACTTTCTGGAAGTGGAATGGATGACGATGCAAGCGATGATGAAGAAGAGGCAGGTGAATTTGCAGATAATACCGCCGAAGTAACGTTAGATGCTCTGAAGATTGCACGATACATCATGGAAAATTTAAAGGTTACAACAGACAAAGAACATGTCTCTGAAAAACTGCTTGTGATGTTTACTTATAATGCAGAGAAGGGACTCTTCCGAAAAGATTTGGCTGATCCTATGATCGATCGTTTCAAAGAATTTGATCATGCCATCAAACGGATTAGAATCATTGCAGAAATTGAAAACAAATGCAAATTCCAAACTTCTGCCTGGGCCTACCCAAAACCAAAATCTTCGCAAATTGTTTGCAGGGATCGAAATTACCAATGCCCTTGGATTGTGAATGGATGGGACTTACGGATCATTGCCGCACAAGATCCCTTTGGTTATATTGGCACTGCACTTGCGGTAGGAACCTATCCTAAATGTGCTTTGGAAGAAGAACTACACGCAAAAATCAAATACACCGATTCGTAAGGCAAAAAAAAACCAACCGAGATTCGGTTGGTTTTTTTGTTATCAAACGATGAAAAAGAATTAGAAACCAGCAGGTTTCTTAATGTCTTTTGTAGCGTCTTTGATCGCGCCAGTCGCTGCTTTTTTAGCTTCTGCTTCTGCAGTTTTAACTGCTGCGTCTACTTTTTTCTCTACTTCTGTTGTTACTTTTTTCGCTGCATCTTCAACAGTTTCCATTTTTTCTTCCACAACTGGTTCTTCTTTTTTGCAGAAAGCAAGTCCGGAAGCCATAGTAACACCGAGAATTAAAACGAGTAGTTTTTTGTTCATCGAAAGTTTTCTCCTAAAAAATCTTTTAATTCAGCCAAAACTACACGAAGTCAGTTTCCATTGAAAGAAATTTCTGTATGGAAACTGAAAAATCTTGAACGGTTACTTGAGAACAAATGTAAGGAATTCTTCTACTTCCTTTTTGCTTCCAATGATGAGCGTTGTTCTTTCATGGAGGTCTTTGGGAGTTAAATCAAGGATACGTTCCCCTTTTACGGTCACAGCCATTCCTCCTGCCTGTTCTGCAATGTAAGCCATCGGAGCTGCTTCATACAATAATCTGAGTTTTCCATTTGGGTATTTGCTAGATTTTGTATCGTTTGGATAGAGAAAGATCCCACCTTTTAAGAGGTTTCTATGAAAGTCTGCCACAAGAGATCCAATGTAACGGGCTGTTTTTGGTTTTTTTCCGCCTTCAATGGATTTGATTTTTTGTAGGTAGGCTTGCACCTCGGGAGACCAATACGAAGCATTCCCTTCGTTGGCAGAATAAATGTCCCCTGATTCTGGCATTTTCATATTGGGGTGGGAGAGTAAAAATTCACCCACGCTTGGATCCAAGGTAAAACCTGAAACTCCCTTTCCCGTCGATAAAACAAGCATTGTCGATGACCCGTAAATGATGTAACCGGCACAGCGTTGCAAATGCCCTTGTTGGAGAAGGTCTTTTTCGGTGCCTGGTTCTTTTGAATTTGGTTCTAATCTTTGGTGGATGGAGAAAATAGTTCCAATGGAGACATTCGTATCGATATTGGAGGAACCGTCAAGAGGGTCAATCGCCATTGTATACTTTCCAATATTATAACCACCAGGGATCGGGATAATGTCCTCGTGTTCTTCACTGGCGAGAACGCAGAGGTGACCGCAGATCTTTAAGGATTGGTTGAAGGCATTGTCTGCATATTGGTCCAATTTCATCTGGGTTTCGCCTTGGACATTGGTGTCCTCTGTGGCGCCTAGGATATCATCGAGCAGTCCCGCTTTTCTCACTTCACGGCCAACAATTTTTGCGGCATATACCAAATGGCTAAGGAGTGCTGTAAATTCTCCCGAAGCATGTGGGATTTTGAGTTGCTCTTCTAGAATGAATTGCGATAGAGAGATGAGTTTTTTTTGTTTCGGTGTTGCGTTCACAGATTCCCCGAGGTAGTTTTTACTCCATTTTTGTGGTTGTGGGTAAGGAGCAAATCCTTTCTCCTTTTGAAACCAGGTTGAAAAACCGATACTATTGTTTAGAGACTTCATGACAGAACCAATGCACCTCAGTCCTTCTCCTTCCATGCAAATGACAGATTACCATTCCCGTCGGTTGGGACTCAGCTTTGCCAGTGTTGGTGCCCACTTAGGTTGGGTTTATTTGGGGAAGGAATTGGTATATGAGTTTGGTAGGACAAACGAAGAAGAATCCATCCGTAAGTTGGTAACCGCTTCGCTTTCGCATTGGATTCGCACAATGCCATACCTAACCCCGGCGGTCATCCATTCGTTCCAAGAAAATGGGAGGGAACTAGAACTATCCGTTGTCAGGTTACCGGAAGGTGAAGTCCCTGTTTTTGTTTTAGTGTTATTAGAAAAAGGACTGAACCTTGTCCCCCGAAACTGGGAGGACCTTTCCAACCAAGTGCTTACGTTTTGTGCCACAGGGATTTCTCTTCGGGAAAAGAACCTACTCGATTTTGAAACCATTACAGAACCCATTCGAAAACGAATGGGAAAAGCGTTTATGGGAGAAACGAAGTCTGGTGTGATTGCATTTTTCCACTTGCAAGACCTAAGCCCATTTTTCAAACCGATGGGAGTCATCAAAAGCCAAGAAATTTTAAGGGAAGTGACGGCAACCCTCCACAAAGAGACGAAGGTAAACGAGTTCAATTTCCAATTGAACCCAAGGTCCTATTTTTTATTCTGCCCAGGTGAAACCTTAGATGGAGCAAACCATCGATTTGGATCCCTCTATTTCCCTTCAAAACACTTGATCTTGGACTATAAATTGAAGATTTTTCCCATTGATGCTGAAATTTTGGCAGATGATGCCAAGTTTTCGTCCATTTTTCTTGAAAATTTCTAAAACCATTTTTACGCTGAATTGACAAAATAGGGCAGTTCACGATACCGTCAAAACTAGACCATTTTTACAAAAGGACAGTTGTTTGTCTATGACCCCACAAGTAGGGATTTATTTAAAAGAAGGGGAATCTATTGAGGCAGCGCTTCGTAGATTCAAAAGAGATTGTGCAAATGCTGGTATCATGAGCGAAATCAAACGCCGTGAATACTTTGAAAAACCAAGCGTGATCAAGAAAAAAGCTGTAGAAGCTGCAAAACGCAAACGTGACAAAAAGAAAAGATTATTCGCTAAAAAAGATAAACTTTAATCTTTAAGCCGGTTTTCCTATGACCCTGCAAGAGACGATCAATACAGATCTAAAAACGGCGTTAAAAGCCAAGGATGAAATAGTCCTCGGCACCTTACGTCTCATCAAAGCAGAAATTCAATATGAGTTAACCAAAACCGGTGCTTCTGAGTTATCGGATACTGCTGTTATGCAGATCCTCAAAACCAATTACAAACGACGTAAGGACACCGCTTTGGAATACGACAAAGCGAACCGTCCCGATCTGTCGAGTAAGGAAATTGAAGAAGCAGAAATCATCTCCCGTTATATTCCAAAAGAAGTTTCCGAAGAAGAAATAGGAAAGGCAACTGAAGAAGCCATCGTCGAGCTCAATGCAGGTGGTCCTCAGGATATGGGAAAGGTGATGGGTAAAGTAATGGCAAAATTTAAAGGACAAAATATAGACGGCTCCAAGGTATCCTCCCTCGTTAAACAAGCACTTAGCGCCCGTTAAATATAACACACTGTGAATCCTTACCAAAGTTTTAAAGAAAGAGTTCGCAGAGAAGTCTCCATTGACTCCTATATCAACCGATTTGTTCCCTTACGCCGCATGGGTAGAAACCTTGTAGGTATTTGTCCCTTCCATAATGAAAAAACCCCATCTTTTAATGTAAACGCTGAAGGTGGTTTTTACCACTGTTTTGGATGTAAAGCATCTGGAGATTTATTCCGTTTTGTGATGGATTACCAAAAGGTGGATTTTTTAAAATCTCTAGAAATCCTCTCTGAATATTCTGGAATTCCACTCGTTGAACGAACCAAAGAAGAAGAAGAGTCGGAACGAAAAAAAGAAGCACTTTACCAAATATCGCAAAAGGCCCTTGAATACTTCCAAAAAAATCTAAATACAGCTGCCGGTGAACTTGCGTTAAAGTATTTAGAGTCTCGTGGTTTGTATGCAGAAGACCTCAAAGTGTTTAAGATCGGTTTTGGATTACCAGGTTTTGGAAATTTACGAGCGGAACTCTTTAAAACAGAAGCTGAAGTTAAGTTAGGTGAACAATTAGGCTTACTCAAACGACAGGATCAAAACAAAGACCCTTATGATTTTTTTCGTAGTAGGATCATGTTTCCAGTCATCGATACAAGAGGACGAGTTGTTGCCTTTTCTGGTCGTATTCTTGGTGAATCAGAAGAAGCTAAATACATCAATAGTCCCAACTCGCTCATTTATGATAAAAGTCGCACATTTTATAATTTAAACTTAAGCCAAGATAGCATACGAAAAACAAGGGAAGCAGTGATCGTCGAAGGTGTATTTGATGCGATAGGGCTCTTCCGTAAAGGGATCGAGTTTGTGGTAGCACCACTTGGTACTGGATTTACAGAAGGCCATGTGCGGATTTTAAAAAACATGGCGGACAAAGTGTATCTTATGATGGATTCCGATAAGGCAGGCACAAAAGGTGCGTTTCGTGCTGTAAACCTTCTCTCGAAAGAGGGAGTGGTAGTTAAGGTTTGCCATATCCCAGAAGGGAAAGACCCGTTTGATTATTCTCTCCATCACAACAAACAAGAGATCCGAGATTTACTCGAAGGGGCGTTACCTGCTTCCCAATTTATGATCCGAGAGATCCTTGGGGGAACAGGTCCCACGTCACTTGCTGAAGAAAAACAAGCAGGTGTGAAAAAACTCTTTGAATTCTTAAAACCAATGGAGAAAGAAACGGACAAACAGGTCTATTTAGAAGAGGGTGCGCGCCAACTCGGACTTTCGTTTTCTTCTCTTTTTCAGGACTTTCGTGGGAAACCTGGTGTAAGTTCGACCCCTTCCGTTGTCGATACTAAGAAAGACCGCACACCAGAGAAACCGGGGAAACTGTCTCCAGTTCTTATCTGTGAGCGGAAGATGATCGCGATGCTCATCCAAAACTTAGAACTATTTAGTTTTGCTGATGACTTACTTTCACTTGAGTTTCGTGATGAGGTGTCTGCTTTTTTTTGGGACTATTTATATACGAAGTATTTGCAGAATGAGAACCTAACAGCTGCAGAAATTCTTTCGAGGGAAGAAATTCCTTCGGAATACCTGGGAATGATTGCTGAACATTTTTCGGCCGATGTATCAGTGACCCCAGCGACATTTAAAGCGATGTTTCTTTACCATGCGGATTTGTTGGATGACGCACGGATGGAAGAACTTGTCAAAGAAATGGCCAAACCTGACTTAACGATTGAAGAAAAAAACAATCTGTTGTCAGAACTTTCACTTCTGAAGAGTGAAAAAAATAAGAGATCCGTGTATCTCCGAACGATCCAAACGTTAGAAGTCTAAAGAGGATATAGGTAGAATGGAAAATCTAGCAAGCCTACCAGAAGTACAAAAGATCATCTCGATCGGAAAAGCAAATCGAGAAGTATCGTATGATGAGATCAATGAAATACTACCGGATAAAATTCTAAATTCCGAAAAGATTGATGATGTCTTCACCTTGTTACACGAGATGGGGATTGAGATTGTTGAAGAGTATTCTAAAAAATCTTTAGAAGAGTCAAGTAGCCTCACAACCACCAAAGAAGAAACGACAAAAGAAACAAAAGAGAAACCAGCACGTAAAAAAAGAGAGTCTAGTGTTTCTTCAAGTTCCGAAGATCCAATTCGACTTTATTTAAAAGAAATTGGAAAAGTATCTCTGATTTCTGGTGAGACAGAAGTATTTCTCGCCAAACGGATTGAAAAGGGTGAAAAGATTATTGAAGAAACAATTTTAAGTTCTTCGATCCTCAGGCAGAACTTTGCAAAACTAATCCCAAAAATTAAGTCCAAAAAAATCAAAGTTTATGACTTGGTGAAAGTGGACAAAATGTACGCACTCAACCAGGAGCAGGCGGACAAACTCGAAAAAGTATTTTTCGAGAATATGGAACTCATACAACAAGACGAGAAAGTTCTTAACGAATCCACAAACCGCATTCGTAAGTATTCCGAAAATTCTAAGAAGTTCAAAGAACTCAAGGAAAAAATCGATTTGTCCACAGGCAAAATTGATGAAGCCATTCGTAAAATCGGTGTTTCCCAAAAAGAAATCCAAAAGATTTCTCAAAAGATCAAATCGATGGTTTTCCGTGTTAAGGAAATTGAAAAACACTTCCTTAAAATCAAAGCCAAATACGGACATGATGTTCGTGAAATCAAAGCCCTAAACCGTTTCATCGAAAAAAATGAAAACCTAGATGAAATCGAAAAGATGATGGGATGCGACATTGATGAAGTCAGAGAAGTCATCAAAGACATTCGTAATAATGAACGTAAACTCCGTCGGATGGAACAAGAAGCAGGTTCTCCTGTTGGCGAAATCAAGGACTGGGGTGAAAAAATCATCAAAGGGGAAAGGGAAATCGCTCAAGCAAAACGAGAACTTGTGCGAGCAAACCTTCGTTTGGTGGTCTCCATTGCAAAACGTTACGCCAACCGAGGAATGCACTTCTTTGACCTGATCCAGGAAGGTAACATTGGACTCATCCGTGCTGTGGATAAGTTTGAATACAAAAAGGGGTATAAGTTTTCTACGTATGCAACTTGGTGGATCAGGCAAGCTATCACCCGTGCAATCTCTGACCAAGCTCGTACGATCCGTGTACCGGTTCACATGATCGAGCAGGTCAACAAAGTGATTCGGGAAACTCGTCTCTTCGTACAAGAATTTGGCCGAGATCCATCCAATGATGAAATTGCAGAGCGACTTGGTTGGCCTGTCCAGAAAGTGAAAGCAGTAAAAAATGTTGCCCGCGAACCAATTTCACTCGAAATCCCTGTAGGTTCAGAAGAAGATTCGGAACTTGGAGATTTTATTGAAGACAAGGAAGTGATCTCACCTCTGAACTCTGCTGCTTCATCAATCCTATCCGAACAAATTAGGCAAGTCTTACAAACACTCCCTGCACGGGAACAAAAAGTCATTCGTATGCGATTTGGTTTGGACGATGGGTATGCGCAAACACTCGAGGAAGTTGGTTATCAATTCAAAGTGACTCGTGAAAGGATTCGTCAGATTGAGGCAAAAGCTCTTCGTAGACTCCGTCACCCAAGCCGCTCGAAAAAACTGAAAGATTATATCGATTAAAGAAAATTGTTTTTTACTTGATTGGTCGATCGAAGAGATTCATGGTTTGGAAATTCCATGGATCTCTTTTTTTTTCGCAAGACGAACAAAACTTTTTTTAAACCAACATTCCCAATTGTTTCTTTTATTCAGGTATCGTCTTTCTATTTAATCCTTTTTGGATTTACCGTTTTAAACAATTGTAAAGGTACAGAAGAACAACTTGATTATGAACGCACGCAAAGTGTTGGACAAGTGAATCCCGAAGAACCTTGGCGTTTCAGTCCAGAATTTGCGATGGATGAAAAATATGGGACTGCGTTTTGTGCAAATGCAAAAGAAGTTGGGTCTGGTTTTACACTTTTTTTAGCAAATCATACCCAGTTTACCGCTTTGCAGGTGTTAAATGGATTTCATCGCGGGACTAATGACCTAAAAAACAATGATTCTATCAAAAAACTTAGGGTATCATCCTTTTGGATGGAAAAAAACGATTCCAAAAACAAATTAAAACAAGACCGATCAAAAGATATTGAACTCACCAAATCAAAGTTTGGCAAACAAGGATTACAGGTTTTGGATTTAGATTCTAAATTTGAGGGCAATGTGATTCGATTTGAGATTCTAGAAACTTTCGGAATAGGAAATACTGGACGAGTTTGTCTTTCTGAGATCCGTATGGGGGACGTGAAAAAAGAAAATTTTGTCCCTCATCCATGGGTATCCTTTGATAAAATTAAGCGGACCATTTCGCAATTTGCAAAGGCAGAACGTCATGCATATGGTTTTAAACAAATGGTTGTCGCCAATGAAAAAGGTAATATTTTGTTTTATGACCAAGGAACTATCCTTCCCGTATTTTTTAAATCTGATCAAACCTTTAGTTTTTCGGAGATGTATGGGGAAGGTGATCCCACTGGTTTTTTACCATCCATTGTAGGTACATACACAATTTTACAGTCCACGGAGGAAGGGCTTGAATTGAACTTAAGTTATTTTGATAACGGTGGCATTGAACGAAACATTTCTTGGATTTTCAAACGAGCTGAGGTTGGTGACGAAGATTATGAAAACTTCAAAACCAAATTGGGAACAAAATTTTCCGAAGTATACCAGCCTAAAACCCATTTCCTTTTTGTTTTGAAAGAAAAAGAAACGGGACGAACATTTTATCATTACGAACTACCAATTCCGAAATAAATGAAATGCATGTGGGTTTAGTTTTGTCTGCATCCATTTATTTTCGTTGTATGGGTATTAGGCGATTGTTTTCTTTAAATCCTTAATGTGTTTGAGAAGTTCATTTAAAGAAGATTTTTTTTCCGATTCCTTCCATCCAAGTTCCTTCGCGAGAATATTGTTTGTGGGAATCGCAAGTGATTCTGCAAGGTTCAAATCCAAAAAGAGAACTCTCCACCTTCTTGACAAAACATCCGATACCGAAAGGGCAAATTCCTTTTTCACAAAGTGTTTGATTTCTTCGGCAAAGTAACCAGTTCCTTTTTTGATTTCTTTTGGTTTTTTACCAAGGATGAGTGCGGTTTCTCCGCCATACGCATCCACTAATCGAACCGCAGTTTCATAAGGTAAATCATACATCGTTTGGATTTTTGCGACTAGGTGTTTGCTATACCCATCTGCTCCAGGGAATGCAAAACTTGCAGTGAAACATTTCATTTTGGACGGAAGGTTTCCAACAGAGATTAATTTATCAGTAAGGTCTTCTGCCATTTTTCGAAATGTTGACCATTTCCCACCTGACATAGTCACAAGTCCTGAATCGGAGACAAGGATCGCTTCTTCTCGGGAAATTGATTTGGTATCCTTTTTGTCACCAGTAGAAATGAGAGGTCGTAGCCCACTAAACACCGATTCGATGTCTTCTTTTGTTAACTTGGTATCTAAATAATCATTTCCCGTTTTGAGTAAAAACTCCACTTCCGATTGTAAAGGGAGTGGTTCATTTTCAATCTTTTGGATCGGGGTGTCAGTGGTTCCCAGAAGGACTTTTCCCTCCCATGGGATGACAAACACCACTCTACCGTCAGCAGTTTTGGGAATGATCATCGCTGTGCGGCAAGGTAATTTTTCTTTGTCAAAGACAAGGTGGATGCCTTGGCTCGGTGCGAGGACATTTTCCGTTTTGGGATCATCTAATTTGCGAAGGGAATCAATCCAAACTCCCGTTGTGTTAGCGACTACTTTTGCTTTGATGGAGACAACCTTTTTGGTTAAGCTATCCTTTGCCGTGACACCTATGATTTTACCATTTGCATCTTTTAAAAAATTTGTCACTTCGATCCTTGAAACAACATCGGCACCATTTTCTTTGGCGGCACGAACGGTTGTTACATTGAGTCTCGCATCATTGAACTGGGCGTCATAGTATGCGATCCCTCCTTTTAGATTTTCTTTTTTGAGGGAAGCAAAATAATCAAGAGCTGTTGCTTTAGAAATACGCTCGTGGCCAGGAACAATGGATTTTCCTGCGAGTAGGTCATACATCGTAAGTCCAATGGAATAAAAAGGTTTTTCCCACCAAACATAGGTTGGTAATACAAATTGGAGCGGTTTTACAAGGTGTGGAGCATTGATGAGAAGGCGTTTTCTTTCTGAAAGAGCTTCGTAAATTAATTTAAAATGAAATTGGGCAAGGTAACGAACCCCACCATGGATGAGTTTGGTAGAACGAGAACTGGTTCCTTGTGAGAAATCACCCTTTTCCAAAATGGCTACTTTGTAACCACGTAGGCTTGCATCGAGGGCCGTCCCCGAACCTGTGGCACCTCCACCTAAAATCAAAATATCATACTGGGTAGATTCTAATTGTTTGAGCGTTTGTTTTCTTTCATCTAGATGGTTCATAGGGGTTTTTACGTACTTTGGTGGTTGCCTATAGAGATTCTAAGGTTAGTGTTGTCAAAAGTCACCTTTTCTACCATCGAAAATTTTTGAAATTGTTATGAAAACTGAATTAGAATTGAACCAAGAATTAGCAACGATCCGCCGGGGCACTGTTGAAATCATCAGTGAAGGGGAACTTCTAGAAAAAATCAAAGCCAAACCTTCGCTTACAATCAAAGCAGGATTTGATCCCACGGCACCAGATTTACATTTAGGACATTTTGTATTACTCAGAAAATTAAAACATTTCCAAGACCTAGGGCATGAAGTTTGTTTTATGCTTGGTGATTTCACTGCTATGATTGGTGATCCAACGGGAAAATCGGAAACACGGAAACGATTATCCAAAGAAGAAGTTTTAGAAAATTCCAAAACGTACCAAACTCAAGTTT
The DNA here is from genome assembly GCF_004769525.1 of Leptospira bouyouniensis. Lineage (NCBI taxonomy): Bacteria > Pseudomonadati > Spirochaetota > Leptospiria > Leptospirales > Leptospiraceae > Leptospira > Leptospira bouyouniensis. The sequence continues at coordinate 89,197 of NZ_RQFT01000011.1, forward strand.
TCAAAATTTTAGATCCGAAGAAAACCAAAATCCTCTATAACTCACATTGGTGTTCCGAGATGAAATTTGAAGATGTGCTTGTGTTAACATCAAAATATACTGTCTCGCGAATGTTAGAGCGAGATGATTTTACAAAACGCCATAAAGCGGGAACTCCAATATCGATGATCGAATTTTTATACCCACTTGTGCAAGGATATGATTCGGTTGCCATGAAGTCTGACGTAGAACTAGGTGGCACTGACCAAAAATTCAATATGTTAGTTGGTCGCGACTTACAACGAGAATACGGCCAAAAACCACAAGCTGTCATCACATTGCCACTCCTTGTTGGTCTTGATGGTGTGAAAAAAATGTCCAAGTCCCTTGGCAACTATGTTGGCATCATTGAAAAACCCATCGATATGTATGGAAAAATCATGTCCATCTCTGATGAATTGATGTGGAATTATTTTGAACTACTCACAGACCTACCTCTTACAGATGTGGAAAAACGAAAGGAGGGGATTCGTTCCAAGACCCTCCATCCAAAAGAAGTGAAAACAGAACTTGCCCTCCTCATTATGGACCAACTCCATCCTAAAGAGGAAAACCGGAAGGCGATCGAGGAATGGACTGCGATCCACAACACCAAAAATAGAGCTTTGCCTGATGAAATTCCAACAGAAGTTTTGGACGAGGCAATGTTCTCGGAAAAACCACCTCTCCTTGTTTATGTATTGTCCCAATTGAAGTTCATCCCCAGTGTTTCGGAAGGGCGTAGGCTCATCCAGGCTGGAGGTTTGTATTTAGATGAGGAAAAAATTACAGATCCTACACTTGTTCTGGAGAAGGGGAAAGAATACCTCATTCGCCAAGGGAAGAAAGGAAAATTTTTAAAGATCAAAACCTAAAGGATGAGTTGGACTAGTATAGATCCTTAAGTCCCTATCCGATAATCGATACTAAGGAAAGCCATACCTACATGTCACTCGATCCGACAAACGAAGAGAAAGAAATCCAGGACATCGTCCATGAACTTTCGAAGGACATTGAAAAGGATCGGTTGTTTGCCAAAAAACTCCGTCGATTTGCCTTTATCTCTGCTCTTTCCTTTGTCGGACTGACAGTTCTCGTACTTTGTGGGTATCTACTTTTTTTAAGTTTGAGTGTGTCGAAACTCGAAACGGAAGTTAAAGAAAAAGAACGAAGTTTGCGGGAACTGGAACAATCCCTTTTCTCCCTCATGTACCAAGAACAACTCCGGGAAGAAAACGCACTGGCTGGGGATAGCGAACCGGATACTGAACTTGCCAAACAAGTAGAAGAAAATATCGAATTCCTAAAAGAGGTAAGTGCCAACACAAAAGGGCGAAATATCTTACGTGGAAATGAATCTCACAAAGAAATTGCTTTGACTTTTGATTTGGCAACAGGGGAAGAACTTCCTGTTTTATACAATTATATCAAAGAACATAAAATCAAGGTAACTTTGTTTTTATCCAATGAAAGGCCATCGGATATCAATGGATCTTTTTTTGTCAGACAAAACTTAGATTATATCAAACGAATGGCAAAAACTGGGGCCGTGGAATTTGGAAACCACACGTGGTCTCATTTTAATTACCAACGTTCTGTCACTGAAACTTCCTTAAAAAAAAGGATGGTACTCGATTATTTATCAAAATCAGTACTCGACCTTCCTCGTATGGCAGAGGAATTAAAACGAGTGGAAGATACTTTTCGTACACTCACCAAACAAGAATTAAAAAAATACTACCGACTTCCTTATGGTGCACTCAGCCAATTGATTTTAGATGCTCATGCAAGTCTTGGTTATACAGATCATATTATGTGGTCCAATAATGCAAAGGGATCACTTGACCTTCCTGATTATATTAGCAAACAATTCCTCTACAAAAAAACTTCCAAGGGAAAGAAGGAAGTGGTAAAAAACCCACATTACAAAACGGGTGAAGAAACATTAACCTTTCTCGAAAATTGGGAAAAAGCAGATCCAAAAGGAATGAATGGTGCGATCATCTTAATGCACCTTGGGGGCCCTCGTAAATTTGATAAACTGATTTACATTTTACCGACATTCATTGAACGAATGAAGGAAAAAGGGTATCAGTTTGTGACTTTATCTGAAGTTCTAAATGACAAACAAGATTAAACCTGGAAAAGTAATAAAACTTTACCAGGTTTAAGATTTAAGTTCTGAATTTTTAATCTACTTTCGTTGCTTACACAAATTGTTTTTTTCGATTTTTATACTTTAATATCACTGCATCTTTGAACGTATACAAATTCAGATAAAATACAGGCACCATAATGAGTGTGATAAAAGTTGCAAATGCAAGTCCCCAGCCAAACGCAAGAGCCATTGGAACAAGGAAAGGGTCTTTTCCTCCAATTCCATAAGCCGTTGGTAATAAACCCAGAACGGTTGTCACTGTTGTGAGCATAACGGCTCTTAATCGAATGCTACCAGCTTCCACTAATAATTCAAAGGTGGATTTAGAGGGATCCTCAATCCTGAGTTGGTTGGCACAATCCACAAGGACAATGGAGTCGTTTACGACCACCCCCGCAAGTCCAATGATCCCAAGGAATGCCAAAAAGGAAAACGGTTGTCCATGGAATAAAAAGGCAAAAATCACACCAATCACTGCAAAAGGGATGGCACTCATCACAATCAGAGGTTGTGCAAGTGATCGGAAGAGGGATGCAAGTATCATATAGATAATAAGCAGTCCCACAAGAAACGCTCTTCCAAGTGAAGCCATCGATTCTTCAGTGTCTTTGTTTTCCCCGGAGAACCGAACAGAATACCCCGGGTATTTGGCGATGATCCCTTCAGTGAGTTGTTTGGCTTCTAAATTGACTTGCCTAGATGTGGAAATTGTTTCGTCGATATTGGATGTTACTGTGAGTAGTCGTTTCCCATCCAAGTGGTTGATGGATGCACGACCTGGGTTTCGATCATAACTTGTTAATCGTGAAACGGGGATTAGGTTTCCAGTAAGGTTGTTTACATAAACTTTATTTAAGTGTGTTAGTGAGGACCTATATTCTTCAGGAAATCGAACTCTCACATCTACTTCTTCGTCGGCACGTTTGATTTTTGTTGAAACCGTTCCTTGTAAAGCAGTATTAATCGCAAGTGAAACGGATTGTACGCTCACTCCTGCAAATGAGGCAAGTGCTTCATCGACAGACACTCTGATTTCATCTTTTCCTTCGTTAAAATCATCCCCAATATCGGTAACACCTTTGATTTTGGCAAGTGCGGCTTTGTATTCTGCACCTATTTTGAGTAAGGTGGCAAAGTCATCACCTTTGATTTCAATCGCAACTGGTTTTCCAACAGGAGGTCCACCAGCAAGTTTTTCAAATTCTAAATTGACAAGTTTTCCTTTGAGGGGTAAAAACTCTGAGGGAATGGCATCGATTTGGATTTTGGCCTCTTCCTTTTTTTCCAAGTTTTCTTTTGCCAGTTTTTCTTCTAATAAAGCAAGAGCCTTTTCATTTAAAAGGTACTTAGTATTTTCTCTGACCACTTCAATGATTTTTTCTGTGGACCTTTCTCTGTTATCATCTGGTGTTAAATACACCATAACTTGTGCATAGTTTTTTCCACGTTTTGTGAAAGGATCATTTGGATCTTTTTGAATAATGCCAACTCTTGAGATGAAATTTTCAACTTCACCTTCTGGTAGTTTGGCGATTGCATTTTCAATTGCCCGGATAAACCTGTCAGTTTCTTCTAATTTTAATCCTGTTTCTGCCGTGACTCGGACTTGGAAAGTTTCGATGGCACCCGGAAAAAGTTTGAATTTACCAAATTTTGCTTGGATCGCAAGGGAAAATACAAAAAGCCCTAACAGAAGTCCCACCATTTTCCAACGATTGGAAAGTGCGAATCGTAAGAGAGGTAGGTATGTTTTTTCTTTAAATTTAACAAACCAATGAGACTCCTCTTTGACTTCTCCTTTCATATCAGTCGCTTTACTCACATCATACAAATGCGAAGGTAACATAAAGAATGCTTCAAATAAAGAACTGAGTAGGGATAAAATGACAACGAGTGGAATTGAATGGATGAACTTTCCAAAGATCCCTGTCATAAATAACATGGGTCCAAAAGCAGCAATGGTTGTCGTGACTGTGGCAGTAACGGGTGCGAGGACTTCACTTGTTCCTCGCATGGCTGCTTCAAATGGTTCTTCTCCCATTTCCAAATGCCGGTATACGTTTTCACAAATGATGATCGCATCATCCACTAAAATCCCAATAACAATGATAAGACCCATCATGGAAATTAAGTTGAGAGTAAGACCCATGTAATTCATTGCAACAAAGGTCATAGCAATCGAAATTGGAATTCCAAGAGCAGTCATGAGCGCCATACGCCATCCGAGAAATACAAATAATGATGCTGTCACAAGGATGAGTCCTGAAACAGCATTGGATGTAAGGACACCGAGTCGTCTTCTGATGTATTTGGATAAATCATTTACAAATGCATGTTTGATTGTTCCGTTAGTTGATTTGATGAATTCTTGCACCACTTTTTTTGATTCATCAACAACCGAAATGGCATCAGCTTTTTCACGTTTGATGACAGTGAGAGCAATGGCAATATTCCCATTGGATTTGTCTATGTAATCAGAATCTTCAAATCCTTCTGTGACTCGCGCAACATCTCTGATTCTAACTGACCTTCCTGCATCATTGGTTCTGATAAAAACGTTTTCTATTTCTTCTGCGGTATCGAATTCACCAACAGTCCTAACAATGATTTCTCTTGTTTTTTCATTTATGTTTCCACCTGGAAAATTAATATTCCGTAAACGTAAAGCATTGATAACTTGGGTTGATGATAGAGATAATGACCTGAGTTTGTCAGGATCTAAATCCACTTTCATTTCTCTTTCACGCCAACCACGTTTTGTAATCCGAGCAACAGATGGGATGTCCTTAAGTTTCTCTTCTAAAATCTTTGCTTTGTCTCGGAGTTCTTTTGCATTCAGGATTGCTTTGCCATCTTTTAACGTTGAAGACAAATGGATTTCAATCACAGGTTGTCTTGCTGTCGTAATCTCTGTAACAATTGGATCTTCTGCATCTGTTGGTAAATCTTGTATTCTGTCGATGGCAGACTTTAAGTCATCGACAACTTTTTGAGTATTTTTTGTATTGGGATCAATTGTGATGATGATACCCGATCGGTTCTCAAGAGAAGCCGAGCGAAATTCTTTGATGCCATCAACTTCTTTGATGGCATCTTCTAAAGGTTTGGTGACAAGTTTTTCAACATCGGCTGGAGCAGCACCAGGATAAAGCGTTGTGACACTCACAATATCAAAATTAATGTTTGGAAATGCTTCTCGATTCATTGTGGCAGCAGTAAAACCACCCACAAGAAGGATTAAGAAAGTCAAAAGGTTTACGAATAAACTTTTAGATAAAAAATACTGAACAATGGATGAACCCATGGAATCTCCTCGTGGGGGACTTACGCAACTAAAATCAAATCAAAAACTAATCTAACAATTTTCCTGCAGTATCGATGTCTTCGTTGTAACCAAATAACTTCGTACTTTTTAATCGATCTACATATAAAACTCCGAAGAGATGATCGCATTCATGTTGTAATACGATCGCTCTATATCCTTCGATGATTTCATCATGTTCCGTGAAGTTTTCATCACGCCATTTCATGCGGATTTTATTTGGTCTTTCTACATACCCACGCATTCCAGGAACAGACAAACAACCTTCCCAAAACCCGTCGCTTGGGGGGCTTAAAGGTGTTATTTCTGGATTTAAGATAATTTGGTTCGGAACTTCAGGGGTTCCAGGGTAACGTTCGTTGTCATCCTCTTGGCCAACAACGACAAGTTTCTTTAAAACTCCGATTTGTGGGGCAGCAAGTCCCACACCATCTGCATGGCGCATGGTTTCAAACATATCTCGAATCAACTTTTTGAAATCCTTGGTTTGGATTTCGGATTCAGTGACATCTTCACTCGTTTGCCTGAGGATCGGATTACCAATTTTGAGAATTTTTCGTACTGCCATAATCTAATATGGGATAGATTGAAAAAGGTCACTGAATGATCAAGTGAACTCCTAACTAATTGAAAAAGAATTTGACAGGCTGGGGTTAAAAAGTTGAAATCTCGTGAGGGATTTTGGAGACGAGGGGAATCGAACCCCCGACCTTTTGAATGCCATTCAAACGCTCTCCCAACTGAGCTACGTCCCCTTGTGCTATTCCAAGGTGAGAGACTGCGTTTGTCTGTCAACAGAATCCTAAAATGGCTAAGGAACCAAGAACTTTATGGGACAAGATACGGTAGAAGAACTCACTAAAAAATTGAAAATCCAATCGGATATCATCAAAGGGTATGAAAAAGTTCTTAGGCTCAATGAACAAGAATTAGCAAACGCAGATGAAATCATTCGAATGTATGAACAGATCATCGATTACTCACGTGTCGAATTGAGAGAAGCAAAAGAAACTGTTCAAGCCAGTACAATGGTATCCAATTTAAGCCGCGACGAACTTATGTCAGCCTTTGATAAAATCAAATCTCTCGAAGATGCCAATCGTAAACTTAGAGAAGAATCATTAAAGTTTAGCAAAGATTAAACCATTGAAACCAAATTCCCTTCCGCCGATCATCTTAAAAAATGAAGATGGCGGATTTTACCTTTCCTCCTCATCTGAACTTGATGACTTATATCATTTTATCTTAGGACAGGCGAAACGTTTTGTATCAGCAAAGTCTGCTGCATTATATTTAAGGAATAAACGTGGGAATTTGAGTCGAGTTGGGTTGGTTTTAGATAAAACTAATTCAGGAAATATCGCCAAACATGTGTTTAAGTCAAAAAAGAGTATCCTTGTTAAAAAAGGAACTTACTTAAAATCAGATGATGCACCAGTTTCTGAATCGTATATTGCATGTTATTTGGGTGATGAAATCGGAGACATGTCTCTTGGTGTTCTAGTTCTCGAAGGAATTAAACATTTTCAGAATTTTTCCGAACAAGATTTGGATTTAATTAATTATTTTAGCGCCAATTTAAATGCACTGTTTAAAGATACGGTGTTCTCGGACAAAGATCCGCAATTCTTTAATTCACTAACAACATCGATCCTTTTATTAATCGATAACGCAAATATTCATAACAACAATAATAGACTCCAATACTTTTTGGAAGAAATCATTCGAGTTGCAGTTCTGATCAATACGAGTGTTGATTTGGAACATGTGCTTGTAATGGTGATGGAATCAGCTAAATCCGTATTCCGCACGGAAGCAAGTTCCTTACTTTTGTTAGATGAAAAAAAAGAATTTTTGATTTTCCATACGGTGACTGGTGAAAAACGAGAAGAAGTTGCCAAGATTAAAGTACCTGTTGGCCAAGGAATTGCAGGTACTGTGGCTGTTACAAAACAACCAATGATCATAAACGATGCTCAAAATGATGAGCGTGTTTTTCGTGATGTTGATAAAGCGTCAAATTTTATCACAAGAAATATCCTAGCAAGTCCTCTCATTGTAGGAGACGAAGTGATCGGAGTGATAGAGGCAATCAATACTATCGATCGAAACAATTTTAGCCAAGATGATATCGATACATTCCTTTCTTTTTCGAGTGCCTGTGCTGTTGCCATCCAAAAAACGAGACTACTTGATAACCTCAATGTCACAAACCTAGAACTTAAACAAAAATTGAGTACACTTGAATCTATTTTTGATTTAGGTCAGGCGGTACTTGAATCTCATGACGAGTTAGGTCTCATGTCAAAAACTTTGAGCATTCTCACCAAAGAATTGTCATGCGAAGATGCGGGAATGGTGATTATAGAAGAAAAAAACAAAAACAGGATCCAAGTATATGCAAGGCAACTTGGGATTGTGAGGGAATCATTTTTCCCAATGTTTGAAAGTCGTTTGTTTTTAAGCCTAATGGAATCTGGGAATCCTCGGATGGCTGTAGTCACTGCACAACTGGAAGAATCCTTTTTAGAATTAGAGTTTTATACACTAAAGAAAAATTTTCTCATTTTACCCATTGCACCTCGGGGAGGGAATTTACGTGCGGCACTTTATGTAAGTGGGAAAAACTCTGCTCATTCCTTTAATGAAACTGACCTTCGAATGTTAAAAACATTATCTTCTCCACTGGCAAAAGCATATGAGAATTTAAGGCTCAACCAAGAAATTATCACAAAAAAATCGATTGAAAAAGAAATCGAAATCACAAGGAAAATCCAAAACAATATTTTACCAAATGCATTAATACAATCTCCATTATTTGATTTGGGTGTGATGTCTGTCGCCGCAAAAGAAGTGTCAGGTGACTTTTATGATTTCCACGCCTTTGGTGATGAACAGTTTTCTTTTCTAGTGGCTGATGTTTCTGGGAAAAGTTTACCGGCCGCAATTTTTATGGCGATGTCCAGTTCGATCATTCGTACACTTTCAAGGACAACCGACCTTTCTCCTTCAGAACTTCTCTTTCGTGCCAACCAATTGATCTATGAAGATAGCCAGTCTGGTATGTTTGTGACTCTGTTTCTAGTCAATTACCAACGAAAAACCCGCACTTTAAAATTTGCTTCTGCTGGGCATAATGACCAAATTTGGATCCGAGCGGATGGTAGTTTTGAACTCTTAAAAGGAAAAGGGGCCCCACTTGGTGTTGTGCCCCATACCAATTACCAAGGTGGGGAAATCCAATTAGAACCTGGGGACATTTTGGTTTTTTATACAGATGGAGCCATCGAAGAAAAAAGTCCGGATGGGGAAGAGTATGGGCTCGACCGTTTCATTGATTTTATCATCGCAAGAAGGGGTGAAACGTCTCAAAACATCGTGGAATCAGTGTATGAGAACATTCGTTCGTTCTCAAAATCGGAAGAACAATACGATGATTTTACAGTGATGGTTCTTAAATTTGCGGAGGTGACAAGTTTCGAAATGGTAAAATCCTTTGATGCAAACCCGAATGAAATTCCAAAACTCCGAGATTTTATTTCTGAACATTTAGAATCAAAAATCACAAAACCTTTTGCCTTCGATGACATCTTAATAACTTTGGATGAAGCAGCAACGAATATCGTCATGCACAGTTACAAAGACACAGAAATTGCGAATCCGAAGTTTGAATGTAAGTTTGAATTGATGGGAGATAAGTTAAAGATAGTTCTTGTCGACGAAGGAAAACCCTTCGATAGAAAAAAAGTTCCTAAACCTTCCGTAGAAGCCAATTTGAAAGGTGAACGGAAGGGGGGATTTGGCGTTTATCTCATGGAAACCCTCATGGACAAGGTGTCTTATGAATACAATGGGAAACAAAACATAACCTATTTGGAGAAAACAATCGTATGAATGAAGATAAAATTGGAATCCGTTCGGAAGAATTAGGAAACAAATTGGTTGTACATGTCCAAGGCAATTTGGATGTTCACAACACACATAAAATCGAAAAAGATTTACTCGCTCTTGTTAGTTCTTCTGGAAAGTCTGTGATTTTTAACTTGAGCGAAGTTCCTTTTATTTCTTCCGCAGGACTTCGCCTCCTTGTCACAACTCTCAGACATTGCCAAGAACAGAAAATTAGCATTTCGATCTGTGGATTACAGCCTGCAGTCGAAAAAGTTTTCGATATCATTGGCATGCAGCAGTTATTCACGATTTATCCTGATTTAGATGCAGCTTTAAAGTAAAAATCACTTTTCTAAGTGATCCTAAACAAAACATTGGAAAAAAACTTATGGAAACCATGCAGTATTCCCTAAACAACCCATTCAAAGAATCCAAGGCTCCGGCGACCCAAACCGGCATTTATGATGATGCTCTCAAACTCGGTAAAGAATTAATCGAAAAACCGTTTCTTGGTGGTGGTGAAGATCGGATCCGTGTCCAACACTCCAAAAACAGGATGACTGTTTGGGAAAGGATCAAAGTCCTCACGGATGAAGAACCAAACATCACCTACCAAAACTGGGGTCCAAATTTAGATGGTGCCTCCATTGTCACTGGAATTTTAAATATCAAAGGCCGTGATGTTGCCGTCTACGGGCATGATTTTACACTCCGTGCGGGTTCCATGGATGCAACAAACGGTAGTAAACTTGCCCGCCTCATCCAAATGGCAGGAACTCATGGAATCCCACTCATCGGGATGAACGATTCTGCAGGAGCCTATGTACCTGCGGGAGTGGGTGGACTTGATGGATACTCAGAAGCGTTCACCGCACTCCGTAAAATCAGCGGTGTCGTTCCATCGGTGATGCTCATGTTTGGGTTTAATGCCGGTGGTGGAGCCTACCTTCCACGCCAAGGGTCATTTATGATCCAATGTGATGGAACCTTTTTTGGACTGACTGGTCCTGGCGTTGTGAAGTCTGTACTTGGTGAAGATATCTCCGCCGAAGACTTAGGGGGACCAAAAGTCCACGGACAATCAGGAGTTGTGGACCTTGTGACAGGCGATGAGTTAGGATCACTTAGGACTGCCATTCGTTTATTATCTTACCTTCCAGACAATAACCATAGTTTTGCGCCTTTTTACCCAACGTCTGACCCAGTAGACCGATTCATTTACGAAGAGGACATCCTTTTCCGTAAAACGTTTAATTCCCCAACAGGGATGAACACTCCCTTCGACATCACTCTTTACTTACAACAAATCTGTGACCATGGTGAATTTTTTGAACTCCAACCACAAAGAGCGCGTAATATCGTAACTGCTTTTGGAAGGATTGGTGGTCATGTTGTTGGTTTCCTTGCCAATAACTCAGCCGTATCTTCTGGTCAGATTGACATTGGAGCCTCTCGTAAGGGAACTCGTTTTGTACGATTCTGTAACTTATACAATATCCCGATGGTATTTGCAGAAGACACCACTGGGTTTTTACCTGGCCGTGACCAAGAACATAATGGAATTGTACTCGAAGGAAGAAAACTCCTCGATTCCATCATTGACCTTCGTACACCAAGGCTCACACTCATCATCCGTAATGCGTTTGGTGGTGCTTATGCAACATTTAACTCATATTTTACAGGAGCATCCATGGTATTTGCTCTTCCAACAGCAAGGATTGCGGTAATGGGCCCTGCAGGAAAAGAGTATGTCTATAAAGATGAAATCACAAGCGTTCAAAAAGAATTTTTGGCAAATGTCAAAAAAGGTATGAGTGAAAAAGAAGCAGCCGCAACTCGTGATGCCAAACTCTTTGAAATTGGCCAACGGTATGAGAAAGAACTGATGAATCCAAAAGAAGCTTTATCTCTTGGTTCTGTATCTTCGATCATATTACCAGGTTACACTCGAAATGTCCTATCCAAAAACTTGAGTTTTCTCATGTCCAAATACAAACCGGCGGAAATGTCCGGACCTCAAAGGGAGTTTGAATAATTTCCATGTTAGATAAGAATTTAAAACGCATTCAGTTCCAAGAATCAGAGTCCGCGTGGATTCGTTCCTTCACTGTGGAATCGATCAAATGCCTCATTGTTTGTCGTGGTCCTGTTCGAAAAGAAACAATGGATGTCTTTGATGCGATTGGTGTAAAAGAATACGGAATATTACTTTCTGAAAAAGATTCCATTGTGTATCCTAAGGCACTGGCACCAGAACTTCGTAACTTTCGTTTCCCAGAAAACATCCACCGAGTTCCTGATTATATGGGAGCAGGAAAGGAAGAAAAAGAACAACGCATCCACCAAATCATTGGGATCGCAAAAGACAATGGGTACACTCATATCTTTGCCGGATACGGGTTTATGGCAGAAGATGCCGAATTCATTGAAGCCATCGAAAAAGCTGGTATCATCTTTATGGGACCAAGTTCCCATGTCGCAAAAGGGGCAGGGGCAAAAGATGAAGCAAAAAAACTAGCACGTAGCCTCAATGTTTCTGTTACCCCTGGTGTGGACAATATCACAGCTCTTGCCTTACTACGTAAAACTGGTAATTCCAAAGACGGTCTTCTAAAGGTAGCAAAAGAAAATAACTTAAACTTTCAATTTGATGAGAAAAAATCGTTGGAAGACAATGCAGAAATCCTACTGCAACTTTCTTACGAAAAAACCATCGATATCACATCCATCCCTGACTTGCAAAAAGAATCAGAAATTTTATGTGAAGACATTTGGAAGAAATATCCTGGCAAACGCATTCGCTTTAAATACATCGGTGGTGGTGGTGGAAAAGGCCAACGTGTGATCTCTTCCAAAGGAGAAATTGAATCTGCGGTAATGGAGATTTTGGCGGAATCAAAAGTAACAGCCGTAGGTTCTAACAGAAACTTCCTCATCGAACTCAATATTGAAAACACTCGCCATAATGAAATCCAAATGATTGGAAACGGGGAGTGGTCATTATCACTTGGTGGTCGTGATTGTTCCTTACAAATGCACGAACAAAAATTATTAGAGATTTCGCAAACTGTAGAACTCTTACAAAAAGAAGCTGACCTCGTTCGTTCTTCCAATCCTAAAAAAGCGGCGATCCTCGACAAAGATGTACAAACATTAAAGGATATGGAACACCAAGCAGAAGTGTTTGGAAAGGCAATTCGCCTCAATTCAGTTTCCACCTTTGAATGTATTGTGGAAGGGAATAGTTTCTTCTTTATGGAAGTAAACACTCGGATCCAGGTGGAACACCGTGTGACCGAGATGGTTTACAAAATGAAGTTCACAAATCCTAATGATCCAAATGACTTCTTTTACATCGATTCCCTTGTAGAAGCAATGGCAGTACTTTCCATCCATGGACCAAGAGTTCCAAAACCAGAACGAATTGTACGCAATGTATCTGGTGCGGAAGTACGGATCAATGCGACAAACCGTGCCCTGCAACCACATGCAGGAGGGATCATCCAAAACTGGTCGAACCCACTCCCAGAAGAGATTCGTGATGACCAAGGGATTTGTACTCGTAACCCTGATACAGGTGCCTTTGTTCACTACAACTTGGCAGGTGCTTATGACTCAAACGTGGCACTCATTGTTTCGTATGGAAATAGCCGAACCGAAAACCTAGAAATCTTAGGAAATATCCTTCGTAAAACAGAGCTTAGGGGGCAAAACTTAGAAACCAACTTACTTGTCCACTATGGTCTGATCCAGTGGATTTTGGGTAAGGACGCAATGTTCAAACCATCCACGGCATTTATGATTTCGTATTTGGCTGGGATTGGAGCCTTACAATCTGTCATCAATGATTTGGATTTGGAATACCTTTGGTCAGAAAAAACAAAGGCTGCGGATGCCGACCTAAAAAAAGTGCTAAGCAAAAAGATGACACTTGTGATCCGACCAATGGAAAGACTACTTGCGAACCCACATTTACTTGGTGGTTTTCTTGGTTATTTTGATGGAAAACTTTGGACTCGCAGTGGAAACAATGTGAGTTTCAACGAAAATCCAATCCAATTTTTAGATTCCTTGTACTATTATTTAAATTTAGATACAACGGAACAAAAAGCAAGTTCTGAAAAGATTTGGGACCATGACGAGAAATTACTCATCGAAGCAAAAGAATTTTATTCAGAGTTCTCAAAACGCACTGGACTGAAAAACTGGAAAGAAATTTCCGAAACCATAACAAAGGGAAAAAATCCTTCTAAAGAAATCTCCGATGAACTTTGGGAAAAGGTAAAAGCAAGCCACAACGGTTTCCAAGCTGGACTTGAAACCTTACTGTTACTTCCAAAAATTGGAATTAAATCCAACTTTTTTGGACTCGATGTGAATGCGGATTTGGATGGTATTGTTCCTGATGAATTCAAAAACAAAGACACAAGAGATGCGTTTATTAAAACATTAAACCCTCCTCCAAAGATGTCAGGTGACGAAATTGTAGCTCCGATGGGTGGAATGTTCTATTCCAAAGAAGCTCCAAACCTTCCACCACTTGTGAATGAAGGGGATCACTTCCAAGCAGGACAACCACTCTTTATCATTGAAGTGATGAAGATGTTTAACAAAATCCTTGCGCCTGTGAGTGGAACGGTCGTTAAAAATTTGATGGTGGATTCAGATGGAAAGATTGTCACTAAGGCACAACCTATCTTTAAAATCAAACCTGACGAAATTCTAAAGGAAGAATCTCCTGAAGACATTCGTGCAAGAAAAGTGAAGGTGACAAAGGAATTGGGGCTCGTTTAATTCAATCAAAGCCCACAATTTTTTTATAAATCTCAGTAAGTGGGAGGATGTGGTCAACACATCCTCTTTTAATTGCTTCTTTTGGCATTCCAAACACAACAGACGTCTCTTCATTTTGGGCAATGGTTTCTGCTCCTGCCTCTTTCATCTCTTGTAAACCAGCTGCTCCATCATCTCCCATTCCTGTCATGATGATGCCTCTTGCATTTTTTCCTGCCTGTCTGGCAACAGATCGAAACAAAACGTCAACAGATGGTTTGTGACGATTCACAAGTGGTCCATCTTTTATTTCTACATAATACTGTGCACCCGAACGTTTGAGAGTCATATGTTTGTTTCCTGGGGCAATAAGGGCAAGACCTCGTACCACTCTGTCGCCATCATTTGCTTCTTTGATTCGGATCTCACAAATAGAATCCAATCGTTTGGCAAAAGCCTCAGTAAATTTTTCAGGCATATGTTGTACAATCACAATGCCTGGAGTATTTTCTTTAGGGAGTTTTGTTAACACTTGTTCAAGGGCAATCGTACCACCTGTAGAGGTTCCGATCGCAATGATTTTTTCTGTTGCTTGTAAAGAGGAGAGTTCTTGTTTTTTCTCCAATTGGATTTTATATTCTTTCGTTTGAGAAGGATTTTGTAGGTGTTTGGTGCTCGCTGAAGCGGCAGCGATAACGGCATCAGTAAGTGCAATTGTACTTTCATTTAAAAAATCTTTTAAACCAATTTTTGGTTTAGTGATGATATCACAAGCACCGAGGTTCATTGCAAGAATTGCTGTTTCCGAACCTTCTGTTGTGAGGGTGGAACAAATCACAACAGGTGTCGGTCTTTCTGTCATAATTTTTTTTAAAAATGAAAGACCATCCATCCTTGGCATTTCAATATCGAGTACAATTACATCTGGCCAATCATGATTCATTTTGTCCATGGCAAAGATGGGGTCTGATGCACTCCCTAAAAAATGAAATTGAGAATCTTGTTTAAAAATCTCTGTTAGAACTTGCCTGACAACAGCTGAATCATCGATGACAAAAACTTTAATTTTTTTCATAACTCAATGTTTTTCGACCCATACCTCGCCATCCCAAACAGAAAAATAAATTTTTCTCGATTGGTTTCCGCCAACGTCTTCAGAAATGATTTTGATTTGATTGTCTTTTAGGATTTTTTTTGCAAATTCGGAATTCTTAGTTCCAATGAGACTCGTAGCATCATTTCGAAAGATTTCCTTTTCCTCATTTATAAACATATTGGATCCGCCAAAAATTTTAGCAGAGTAATCAGATGGTTTTGTATGTTTTTTTTTGATCTCTGATAGAAAATATTGAAAGGCATCAATACCATATTTATATGTTTTTTCTAATTTGAGTTCAGCAGGATAGGGGAGTAAAAAATGACACATGCCTCCGACATGTTGGGTAGGGTGCCACAATACAATGGAAACACAGGAACCTAGAAGTGTTCGAATCCGATATGGGCTATCCCCGAAGAAAATTTCTCCTGGATTCAAAAATCGATCTATGACTTCAATTGGAGGTTCCATTTAACTAATCTGTGATGTGGTTTCGTGGATCGATTGAATTTCTGATAAATCTAAAATTTGATTCATCTTTAGAATGATCACAAACTGGTTTTCTAACTTGCCTATCCCTTGGATAAAATCCAAACGAATCTTTGAGCCAAAACTAGGTGCTTCTTCGATTTGATTTTCGGGTATATCCACAACCTCATTCACTGCATCAACAAGTAAACCTACATCAATTGTTTCGTTCTCTAATTTGATTTCAGTGATGATAATACAAGTTTTTCGATTTGTTTCTGTTTTCTTTTTATAAAATCTTGTATTTAAATCAATCACAGGAACCACATTCCCACGTAAATTAATCACGCCAGGAATATATTCAGGCATCATAGGAACATGGGTGACGGATTCAAATTCGATAATCTCTTTGATGTACAAGATTCCTAACCCAAATAATTCTTTGGATAAAAGGAAGGTCAGATATTGAATGTCTTGCATCTTAAAATCCTCCCTTAGTATTTTTGAAATTTTGAGTGATCATCCAAACTTTCTTTTTTAGAGATTGGTTGTTTTGGTGGAGCATTCCTTGTCGGTTTCTTTTCCGGATGGTTTGCAACAGTAGATAATTTCCCTAATTTGAAAAAACTGATGGAAGACATAAGCCTTTCTGCTTGCGCTTGTAATTCTTCTGCGATTGCAGCTAGTTCCTCAGAAGCACTCGCCGATTGTTGGGATACTTGGTCAAGTTGGCCCATCGCTTTGTTCACTTCATTCACACCCGATGATTGTTCTTGGCTTGCAGCAGTGATTTCTTGGACAAGATCTGCTGTTTTGTTGATTGCAGGTACGATGTCTTCGATTAATTTTCCAGCTGACTCTGCAATTTGAACAGAACTACCCGCTAACGTTCCAATTTCATTGGCCGATTTTTGGGATCTTTCAGCCAGTTTTCTGACTTCAGAAGCAACAACGGCAAATCCTTTTCCATGTTCACCTGCCCTTGCTGCTTCGATCGCAGCATTTAATGCAAGTAAGTTGGTTTGGTAAGCAATGTCTTCAATGATAGAGATTTTATCTGCAATTTCTTTCATCGCAGTCACGGTGTTTTTGACAGCCTCTCCACCCTGTTTTGCATCTTTTGCTGATTTGGTTGCAATGGTATCAGTTTGTTTTGCATTTTCAGCGTTTTGATCGATCGAGGCACCCATTTCTTCTAATGATGCCGAAGTTTCTTCTACAGAGGCAGCTTGTTCACTGGCACCTTGTGATAATGTGCTCGCAGTAGATGCTACTTCATCTGCAGCGTTAACAAGGGCATCTGTATTGGTCCTAACATCATTTATGATATCTACAAGTTTTTTTGAAGTGTTATTGAATGAATCACGAAGTTTTGCAAAACCACCTTCATAATGACTTGTGATTAGTTGTGTTAAATCTCCATTTTCAAGAGCCGCAAGACCAACCACTAAATCATCCACAATCCTTGCCGTTTCGAGAGCCAATTTTTTTTGTTCTGTGATATCTGTAGCAAATTTGATCACTTTATATGGTTTTCCATTCAGATCCAGAATCGGGTTGTATGTCGCTTGTAACCAAACTTCTCTACCACCTTTTGCTATTCGTTTGTATTCTGCAGTTTGAAATTCACCTCGAGCTAAAGAGGCCCAGAATTGTTTATATTCCTCTGAATTTATATAACTTGGCTCAACAAACATTCGATGGTGTTTCCCTTCGATTTCAGAAAGGGAATAACCCATTGTATTTAAGAAAATATCGTTTGCAGATAAGATAGTTCCATCGACTAAAAATTCAATCGTTGCCTGTGCACGATTGATCGCTTCAATTTGGCTTGTAAATTCTTGGGTTCGCTTCTTATTTTCTGTGATGTCAGACGCAAATTTAATTACTTTAGTCGGAACACCACTTGCGTCTAGAATGGGTGTATAGGTTGCTTGTAGCCAAACTTCTTTTCCGTTTTTTCCAAACCGTTTGTATTCTGCGGATTGGTATTCTCCTCGGTTCAAAGCTGCCCAAAATTGTTTATAGTTTTCGGATGAATATTCCTTGGTTTCTACAAACATCCTGTGGTGTTGTCCTTTGATTTCAGCCAAAGAATAGTCCATCAAAGTTAAAAAATTCTCATTTGCCGTAATGATGGTTCCATCCATTTTGAACTCGATTGTTGCTTGTGATCTATCAACGGCTCTTGCTTGCGCATTTGATTCCGTGACATCAGCCCATTCGACAACACTTCCTAATCTTTTTCCTGATTCTGTAATGATTGGATTTGCAATTAAGTTGAATTCTCGATTTGCTATTATAATACTCGTTCGATGTTCCGCAGTGAATGTTCCCAGCAATTTTCTTTGGTGGCTTGGATCTTTATGGTATCCATCAATATTACTTCCCATTAGATTTTTTAGGGAAAAATTTCGGATTTGTTTTTGGATGTCTGCCTCTGAATTGGCGAACATTTTCTGAATCGCTTTGTTCATATAAACAACATCTAGATTCAAATCGGAAATCATTACGTTTGTAGAAACGCTATCTAATGCCGTTTTGATTTGAATGGCTTGTTTTAAAGGTTTGTTGATTTGGTTCAATAGAATGAGAAGCAAAACAAAGGAAATGAGGATAAAAACACCACTAACAATATAAATCGTATAATCGAAATGATCATTCGTTTCAATTGTTGATTGGATATCGCTTAAGTTGGAGACTAAAAAGATTTTTTGTAAGTCTTGAAGATGACTAGAATAATTTTTCCATTTTGTCGAAATTTCTGAATTTTGGATCTCTTTCTGTTTTGGATTCCCAGAGGTGTCCGTTTGTTTTAAACTATTTAAAACAGCATCGAGATATTGATTTTTTTCATTTATGGCAGATTGGAATTTTGTTTTCTCAACTTCTTTTGTGAATAATGGTGAGACCATATCAAAAGATTTGTTCAATTTCTCAATATCATAATTAATTTTTGCGATTAAGGATTCCGCGGGAGTTGGTAGAAGCAGAATGTGAGTTAAGTCTTCATGAATTGATAAACTGAGTCTTAACAAGTGGGATACAGAATCTGATTTTTGAATCCGTTCTTCCGAATTGATTGTAACGGGTATTTTTTTGGAAAATACTCCGGAACTATACAAACTAATCCATAAAGTAAATACCAATCCAATTATAAAATAACCGATTAACTTGGTGTTTGCGCTGACTGACTTCATATTATCCCCTATGGCTAAATAATTTTTGATTTTCAATTGTGATTGTTCTTTCGAATAAGGAAGGAACATCAATAATAAGAGCTACATTTCCATCACCAAGGATACTTGATCCACTCACACCTTTTACGTGACGGAATACTGAACCCATTGGTTTAATGACCGTTTGGTATTCTCCTAGGAGTTCCTCAACAACGATCCCTGCTTTTTTTTCTCCATTGCGTACGATCACAATATTTTCTCGGGAGATATCGGAACGAGAATCACATGGGTAATAATCTTTTAATCGTAAAAATGGAATCAAATTTCCTCTGAGTGCAAAAAATTGATTCGATTCAGTTTTATGATCATCTGAAAAATGCAAACATTCTAGAACCATTTCCATTGGGATGATGAAATGGCTTTTTCCGACTGCGACTAAGAAACCTTCAATGATGGCAAGTGTGAGAGGTAATCTAAGTATAAATACACTTCCTTTTGAAGGAATGGATTTTACAGTAATAGAACCACGTAAGGATTCAATGTTTTGGTATACAACATCAAGACCTACACCTCTACCGGAAACATTCGTAATTTGCGAGGCTGTGGAAAATCCGGGATGGAATAGAAGTTTGTAAACTTCTTCATCTGAATCAGGGAGTTCACCATAAACGATCCCTTTCTCGATTCCTTTCTTCCAAACTTTCTCTTTTGAAATTCCATTGCCGTCATCAGAAACTTCAATGACAACACTACCTGCTTCATGGTATGCATTCAGTCGTATTGTGCCTTGTTTTGGTTTCCCTTTTTTTTGACGTTCTTCAGGGAGTTCTAATCCGTGGTCACATGCATTTCGTACTAGATGGGTGAGTGGGTCCCCTAATTTTTCGACAATATTTCGATCGAGTTCGGTTTCGTTACCTTCTGTAATGAGGCGAATATCTTTGTGTAATTCTTTACCTAAATCCCTGACAATTCTAGAATATTTTTGAAAACTTTCTCCAATCGGCACCATTCTTAGTTTTAGAGAAATTTCTCTAACTTCATTTAACAGCCGCATGACAACTAGAGATGATTCTTGTAAATTTGGATCATCTGCATCTCCGATGAGTTGGTTCATATTGGCGCAAGATACAACAAGTTCTCCAACCCGATTGATTAAATTATCAATACGTTTTGAATCTACTTTGATAGTGCTTGATTTTAGTGATTCTTTGTTTTGTTCGGTGATTTCAGAAGAAGAATTCGGAATCCCCATGTCTGTTTGTGTGGTTGATGATGAGGCAGAGGGAACTCCCGTTTTTCTTGATTTAATTTCTTCCAGATATTCGAGTAAGCTGTTTTCGTTTAAGATATGGATCTCTTTCCAAAGATTACCTAAGAAAATTTCTTCTTCAGGAAGTTGGTTTGATAAATCAACGAGATCTTCAATCGTAAAACCAGGAGGATAAATATGTAAAAAACTATCTTCTTCGATAAAATTAAATACTTTTTGTACGGACTCTAAATCTTTTTCTGAACTGAAATTGATTTCAAAACCTAAATAATTATTTTCTGGATCATACTCATTTCCCTCAGGTAAGAATTGATCAATTGTTTTTAAAGAGATGATAGTACCAATCTTTTTCAAATACCCAATAAATGAAATTGGATCGAGTCCATGTGAGAATACATTTTGATTAGGTCGAAAGGAGATAAGATAAGATTGAATTCCGTTAGCATTCGAATCTGGCGAAAAATCGTTCGTTTTGTTAGGATTTTTAAGATTTGTTTGATCTTGGATTTCCGACGACATTTGTTTTTTTTGGGGAACTTGTGAAACATTCGCAGATAGAAATGGTTTCATCTCATCTAAGATTCGTTCTCCGAGATTTAGTTTTTCTTGTGGAATTTTTCCTTTCGTTTCATTCAAAACTAAATACAATAAATGGTCTTTTGCCTTTAAAAGGATCTCTGTCAAATGAGATTGGAATTGGATAGTATGCGAGCGCAAATCATCTAAAAGATTTTCCACAACATGTGCAAAGGAGACGGTTGCTTCGAATCCAAACATTCCAGCTGTACCTTTGATTGTGTGGACAGCTCGAAAAATAGCATTTAAATCTTCATCTGTAGGAAGTGTAGTATCTGTACGTAGTAAAATAACTTCCATATCCCTTAGGAGTTCGTCAGATTCGACTAAATACGCTTCTATAACTTCCGTTAAATCCATTAGGATACTTTCCTTGTGCCATAACGGAACTCAACTTCGTTCGCATGTTCTTTTTTTACTTTGATGCGATCTCCAAAAAAAGATACTAAACCAAGTAAATCCAATACCTTTAACACTGCTAAAGAATGATTGGTTAACTCCAAAACTTGATGGTTTGAATTTGTTGTTTTTTTTAAATAAATTAAAAACTGGATCCCTGCAGAATCAATTCTTTCAATTTCCGATAAATCGATTCTGATTTTTTTACCTTTGGGAATTTCCCATTGGTTGCTCAATTCATACCAATCTTTGATAAAAGGTACAGTCAGGTATCCTTTCCAAAAGATACCAAACCCTTCTTGTGATGATTGAATTGTTTGTTTTGGTTCCATCGTTACGGTATTAATTTAGTAATCGTATCCAATAATTCTTCAGGTGAGAAAGGTTTTGTGAGCCAAGCCTTAGCCCCTGCATCCATCCCTTGTTGTTTTTTCTCTGGTTGGGATTCGGTTGTGAGCATAATGATTGGTGTAAATTTAAACTTTGTGTTCTCCTTTACTTTTTTAATAAAACTGATCCCATCCATATTGGGCATATTCATATCAGAAACAATGAGATCAACGGTATTGGTTTCGAGTTGTTTTAGACCTTCTAACCCATCACCCGCTTCAATGAGATCAAAATTTGCATTTTTTAAGTGGACAGAGATGATCTTTCGAAAGACTGCAGAATCATCAATGATTAAGATTTTTCTATTCATTTGGTTTTCCTTTTTATGTTTGGATTGGGAGAAATACTTCTGCAATCACACAGGATGCTTTGATTTCAGTTGTATGGTCAATAGCGTTTCTAATGAAAAACATACCATTGTGTTTGTGTAATAGAAAATCCACCATCGTTAATCCAAGTCCAAGACTGAACTTTTCTTTCTGATAAAAACTTTCGACTGGCGGATGGATTCTATAAAAGGGTTCTACTAGTTTTTTTTCAGAGTGTAGTAGGTGTTTCGCATAATCATCATCGATTATATTGTTCTTTGCTGATAAACAAAAATATCCATCGACAAAGGTGACAAAGATATCAAAATTTGATTTTGTTTTTGAATACTTTATTCCGTTAGTAAAAATTTCATGTAAAATAATTTTGAAATAATTTAAGTCAACTTCTAACGTGACCGTTTGTTTGACAACGGGGAGATTAACTTTAATTTCTTTCTCTTCTAATTCATTTTCGAAATCTTTTACAATATCAGGCAATATCGCAAGTAAAGTTTCACTTGAGACTTTTTGTAATTTTAAATGAGACTGAATCGTTTCAACTGCCAAATCCAATCCTTTTAACATTGATTTGTTGTGATCTTGGTTTTCTGAGATTATGTCCCAATATTCTTTGGGGATGAGATAGTTCCCATTTTCTTCTTTTTTAATTTTTTCAATCGAGTCAATAATTGAAGTCAAAACACCAAGTCCTGAACCTTGCATTAAAGTTGTTTTCAGATTTAAAATTGAATTTAATTCAGCATTAACTTCATTGGTTTTGCGGTGTGACTCTTTGTAATTGAGCCACTCCAATTGACTTTTTAATTCTTTTGATTCTTCATCAATGAGTAGAGCTTCCATGCGTTTTAAGTAGACGTATTCTAATGTTTTTTCCAAACGATCTGCAACAATTTCTACGTGAAGGGGCTTAATTAAATAATCATAAACGCCCATTTTCATGATTTCTATGATTTCTTCTGTCTGGTCGATTGCAGTTTGTACGATAAAAACGGCCCTTGGTTCGATTTTTCGTTGTTCTGCGATGAATGTTTTGCCATCCACCACAGGCATCATCAGGTCCACCAAATAGAGGCTATACTGCTTTTTTTTGGCCATTTCCAGGGCTAGTTCGCCGTTCTCAGCAACCTCATATGCTGCGCCTATTTTTTTACAAATTCCTTCTAAAAGTACCTGATTTTCTTTTTTGTCTTCGATGATTAAAATCGGTTCTTTGGGTCTTCGGAGGTGTTCTGGTTTCAAAACACTATTTTTTGTTGGCTCGATCGGTTGCACCATATAGAATATCGGAGATTGTATTCCAGATTTCTAATTGGTTCAATACCTTTATTTAATATTTTTAGGTATCTTGAGCGTAAAAGTGGAACCTTCGCCGAGATGGGAGCTGAGTTCGATGTTTCCTCCCAATTTTTCAGCCA
This sequence comes from Leptospira bouyouniensis, assembly GCF_004769525.1. Classification (NCBI taxonomy): domain Bacteria; kingdom Pseudomonadati; phylum Spirochaetota; class Leptospiria; order Leptospirales; family Leptospiraceae; genus Leptospira; species Leptospira bouyouniensis. The sequence continues at coordinate 112,484 of NZ_RQFT01000011.1, forward strand.
ATCCTTGGGAAATAGAAAGACCAAGACCTGTTCCTTCTATTTTTCCATCCTCGTTTAACCGAGTGAAACTGTGAAAAATTCGGCTTTGGTCTTCTTCCGAAATGCCGGGACCAAAATCTCTGACAGTATAATGCACGTCAGATTCTGACCATTCACAATGTAATTCGACATAAGAGTGATCGCCATATTTAATAGCATTGGAAAGTAAGTTAAGGAGAATTTGTTGGATTTTTCCGCTATCTGACCGTATGTTTTCGGATTGGATTGGTGGAAAAAATCGAATTTCCATGCCTTTCGCTCGGGCTTGAGGTTGGATAAGTTCTAGAGATTGCTTTGCGATTTCTTCTGGTTTGAATTCTGAAATTTGTAGTTTTAATTGTCCCGATTCAATTTTCATTAAATTTAAAATTTCATTGATCATCTTTAAAAGACGAGTTCCACCTGAATAAATGTAATGTAAGTATTCTTTTCCCGTTAAATCATCTTCAGGTAGTTGGATGAGCTTAGAAAATCCAATGATCGAATTGAGTGGTGTACGGAGCTCATGGCTAACATGTGTTAAAAAATCGGTTTTTGCTTTGTAGGCTCGTTCTAATTCTTCTTTAGTCCGACTAAGAGCTAACGTACGTTCGAGGATTAGTGATTCTAAAGTAGATTTGTATCGATTGAGTTCTGTTAAATCCAAATCTCTTTGCACAAACAAACCCAACCAACGACTGACTGTTTGGTAGATAAGTAAATTCTCATGATGGATCACAAAATTGGGTTTGTATTTTTGGAAACCCATGATTCCTAAGAATTGTTTTTCAAATTTCACAGGAATGAGTAAAATCGTTTCAGCCTTTGATTCATCGAAATACCATTTTTCTTTTGTTAACGCATTGTCTTTCTTTAGATAAATGATTTTTCCTTTTTTTAACTTGTGAATCCATCGGTTTAATCCAACTTCTTTCCAATCAAGTGATTTGAATTTTTCTGGTAATAAAGGATATTCTGTCGATTTCCTTTCATTCACCCAAATTTCAAATTTTTGGCTCTCATCTGTTGATATATTTTTTAAGAAAAATAACGAATCCATTTCTGTGAAATACAAAAGTTGGTAAAGAGCTTGAGGTAAACTTTCGCGTATGGATGATTTTTGGATGAGGATTTGGATGGAAGAGGCGACACCTAATTCAAATCGAAGCCTCCAAGCAATTTCTTCTTCTTGTTTTTGTTTGATTGTAATATCACGGATAAAAAATTTTGAATATTGTTTGTTTTCAGAACCGTCATTAAATTCAAAATTTCCAAATGAAGTTTCTAAGATTTTCCCATCTATTTTATAAATAATTTCTGTATTAAAATCATTTTGTTTGATTTTATTTTTTAGAAAACAAGGTAAATCGAATTCGGTTTCTAGTTTTCTAAAGATTGAGTTTTTTAATAGAATTTCGTATGTTTTTTCAATGCAATTGATAACTAAAATGGCCGTACCCGAGTCATTACCCTCAAGCGAAGCCTGAAACAATGACAAAGGGTCTTCGATCATTTTAATATTGTTTTAAAAGTTCTTTCGGAAGTTTGAAGCTCATTGTATCTTCCCGGCTTTCAGGAAATAAAGATACATTTGCTTTTGGAAAATGTTTTAAGATTTCTTCAACAATTTCATCCACTAAAACTTGCGGACTGGATGCACCAGCAGTAATGCCTAAAATTTTAATTCCTGAATCAATGATATGTTTAGGATTTACATCTTCCCTTTTGGAAATTTGAAAGCTCGCCGGTCTCGTTTTTTTTGCCAATTGACAGAGTCGAACGGAATTAGATGAGTTTTCAGCACCGATCACAAGCATCGCATCAACGGACTCTAACATTTTTTGTACAGCATCTTGTCTTTCAGTGGTCGCGTAACAAATGTCATCTTTTTGCGGATGTTCTACAAAAGGAAAAATTTCTTCAATTTTTTTAACAATATTTTTTGTGTCTTCTACCGAGAGAGTGGTTTGCATTAAGTATGTAAGAGCTTTTTCCTTTGAGATTTTATCTTTCAGATTCTCTACATCTTCTGTTGACTCTACGAGAAACATTTGTGCCTCTCCCATGGTACCGATGGCTTCATCATGGCCTCTATGACCAATGTAGATGATTTGGTGTGTATCTTTGATATTTCGTGCTTTTTTGTGGACCCGGGTGACTAGGGGACAGGTAGCATCTCCAATCTTCATTTTTCGATCACTCGCTTCTTTCACGACTTCTGGAGAAACTCCATGTGCAGAGAATACGACTGTGGCACCATCAGGTACCTCACTCAGTTCACTAATGAACTGGATTCCTTTTTTTTTCATTTCTTCCACAACCCTTTGGTTATGGACGATTTCTTTTCGAACATACAGTGGGGTTTCTGGATTTTCTTGAAAAGCCTGTTCTACATAAGAAATTGCATATTTGACACCTGCACAAAAACCTCGTGGGTTAGCTAAATAAACCGTTTCTAACACGAAAAACCTACCTTTTCACTCAAGTTCATTTCCATAGAATTCTTAGGACATATTTTAGAAAAGGGGAAGTTCTATTTTTATTCAAATTTTATTTCATTTTCCCTATTATCCTCCCTACCAGAATGACCGATCCTTATCTTGAAAGGGCCAAGGATGGCCTCTTCGAAAATTCATCAATTTCTTGGGTTCAAGGTGAAAGTCTTGAGCGGTGAGAGAACGGATTCAAGGAGGAACCCGGATGATTATCAACCACAACGTAAGTGCGATCTTTGCACACAGAACTTTGAAGTCTAACGACGCGAACCTGAGCAAAGATATCGAAAAGTTGTCTTCTGGTATGCGTATTAACAAAGCCGGAGATGACGCATCTGGACTTGCAGTGTCTGAGAAAATGAGAACTCAGATTGCTGGTCTTCGACGTGCAGAACAGAATACTGAAGATGGTATGTCCCTCATTCAAACGGCGGAAGGATATCTTCAAGAAACACACGAAATCGTTCAACGTGTTCGTGTACTCGCGGTGCAAGCTGCGAACGGTATCTACTCGGAAGAAGATAGACAACAGATCCAAGTCGAGGTTTCACAGCTAGTGGACGAGATCGATCGTATTGCTTCTCAAGCAGAATTCAACAAAATGAAACTGCTTACAGGAGCTTTTGCTCGTCTCAACCCAACTGCTAGTATGTGGTTCCATATTGGAGCTAACATGCACCAAAGAGAGCGCGTGTACATTGAAACAATGAACACTGCGGCATTGGGATTAAGAAACCCTACGGTTCTTACTTTTATCTCTCTTTCGACTGCAGGTAAAGCAAACTCCGTGATCGGACTTTGTGATGATGCATTAAGAGTAATCTCTAAACAAAGAGCTGACCTTGGTGCTTATTACAACCGTATGGAGCATGCTGCGAAAGGACTTATGAATGCTTATGAAAACACACAAGCTTCTGAGTCTCGTATCCGTGATACTGACATGGCTGAACAAATGACCAGCTTCACGAGATACCAAATCTTAACTCAGGCTGCTACATCTATGCTTGCGCAAGCGAACATGAAGTCTCAGTCAGTGATGAGATTGCTCCAGTAATAGGATAAGAGAAACCAAAGTTCCGGGCAGGGTGGTTGGGGCCTGGTCTTTGGTTTCTCGATTTTCTTTTTTTGATTTCCTTTTCCCCATTCCGATTTAATACTTTCACCTCTGCAAATCTCCTCTTCGTTTTTTTACTTCCCACATTCCAGTTTCATTCAATTTGTTTATTTGAATCTAAAATGAATCCAAGATAAATGTTTTGAAGGATTTCCTATCTGAGTAAAATATTGGTTATTCGATTCCCTTATGAAATTAGAGATTGATTCCGCTTACGAAATTTTAAAACCCATCATCAATCATACTCCCTTACAATTCCATTCCCGATTATCTGAATTGTATCAGGCAAAAATTTACCTCAAAAGGGAAGATTTACAAGTAGTTCGCTCCTATAAAATTAGAGGAGCTTATTTTATGATCCAAAGTTTATCATTGGAAGAACGAAAGAATGGAATTGTATGTGCAAGTGCTGGGAATCATGCCCAAGGTGTTGCGTATTCTTGTCGATTACTCCAAATACAAGGAGTGATTTATATGCCAGAAGTCACTCCCAAACAAAAAATCAATCAGGTACGCATGTTTGGTGGTGAATATATCGAAATCAAATTGGTTGGTGATACGTTTGATGAATGCCAAAGGGAAGCTGTTGACTTTGCCAATGGAAAGAAGATGCCTTTCATTCCTCCATTTGACCATCCTAAGATTATGGAAGGCCAGGGAACAGTTGGAAAGGAAATTGTATCTGAGCTTACAAATATTGATTATTTGTTTTTACCAATTGGTGGTGGAGGATTATGTGCAGGAGTAGGTTCTTATTTTCAAATTCATTCTCCACTGACAAAAATAATTGGTGCAGAACCAATGGGTGCACCTTCTCTGAAAGAAGCTTTGAAATATGGGAAACCAATCTCATTAGAAAAAATTGATAAATTTATCGATGGAGCTGCAGTTAAAAAAGTAGGGGACCTTACATTTCCTATCTGCCAATCTACCTTAAGTGACTTAGTGTTAGTCCCTGAGGGAAAAGTATGTACTACAATTTTAAATTTATATAATTTAGATGCTATTGTGAGTGAACCTGCTGGAGCATTGAGTATTTCCGCCTTGGATGATTATAAAGATGTCATTCGTGGGAAAACTGTCGTTTGTATCCTGAGTGGTGGAAACAATGATATAGACCGAATGCAAGAAATTAAAGAGAGATCCTTACTTTTTGAAGGTTTGAAACAATATTTTATTGTTCGATTTGCCCAAAAACCTGGTGCACTCAAACAATATGTAAATGATATCTTGGGTCCAAATGATGATATTGTACGATTTGAGTTCATCCAAAAACATAATAAAGAATCTGGGCCAGCTCTCATAGGAATTGAATTAAAGTCTAAAGATGATTTTCAAACATTGCTCAATCGAATGAAAAGTTTTAATTTGAATTTTACTTTAATAAACCAGGATGAAAATTTATTTGAATACCTCATTTAGTATCAAATACTATGTTCTGTTTCTATTTTCTAAGGTAAATTTTAGAGGACTATTCTTCCAAATTTATTGATTTTCCTAAAGGAAATTGAAATTAAATCGATACTTTAAATGATCAAACGATCGTCGTACAGCTGAGAAACCCGGAGTGATTGCCGGGTTTTTTGCTAAAACATGAACTTATCTAATTTAAAAATTTTCAAAAACCAGACTCTGATTTATTTTTTTTGCAAAGCATGGTAGATAGGTCGTATTGGGTGGCGGGTGGATAACCCCACCCAGTTCGATTAGGGCGGGGATAGTTTACCTACCGAGTCCGTCTCTTTCACCCTAATATTCAATTTTATGAATATTGAAGATCACTATAATTCCATCGCCAATCCAACTCTTGAAATACATTGTATTCCCTCCTTAATTTTGGTAATCGATGACGGAAGTTGATGGTTTCCAGTTTTAATAAGTTTTAATAGTAGTTTGTGATTTGTGATAATCCAAATACATTTGAATGATACAAAACCACGGTTCCAGGATGGACGTTTTCGATTAGGCTCGTATGACAAACAACGCGAGAGTCGCAAAAAGGTTTGGAAACAACTTAATTTGTCTTGTACGATTAAAAAATGCTCTATGTAAAACTTTGATTCGCTCAAATTCACAAAAATCTTCAAAATCTTTGCCTGACAAATAATGTAGGTTTGGTGTGTCATACCAATGGAAAGGCATTAAATCTGTAACTGGAGTTTTACCGCTAAGAAGGATCGATGTGCGAATTTGCCAATGTGAAAAATTGGGAAACACGATGATTACTTGTTTCCCAATTCTTAAACACTCTTTGATGATATCACCAGGATTTAAAGTTTGTTGGATTGTTTGGTTTAAGATGACAAAATCAAAACTGTGATCTAAATGATGTTTTAGACCGTCGTCAATATCGCCATGATGCACATATAAACTTTTTTTAACACATTGAATGATACACTTATCGTCTTTTTCGATTCCTTGTACACGAACACCTTTGTTTTTTAAAATTAACATCAGCTCGCCGTAACCACATCCTAAATCTAAAACTCTTTCACCTGGTTTGATTAAGTTGGCTATATAGGAAATATCTGGTCTGTTTTTTAAGTCCATTCCAAGTGCTTCATTTGTGTGGATGTTCAAAAGAAAGCTCCTTCATCTGTCGCACTTAAAAAGTCTCTAAGGATTGAGTCTTGTTCTTCGCTGGGAAGAAGAAAACTATCGTGACCAGCAGGATTATTTAATTCGATGAAACTTACAGGTACTGCATTCACTTCCAAAGATTTGACAATTTCTTCAGATTGGTATGGAGGGTATAACCAATCAGATGTATAAGCAATGACTAAAAAACGACACCTAACTTTAGCGAGTATTTTTGTAAGTTCCTTTCCAGTTCCTAAACTAAAATGATCCAATGCTTTTGTGACGTAAATATAAGAATTGGCATCGAAACGATCGACAAAGGATTCTCCTTGGTAAATGAGGTAACTTCCCACAGCAAAGTCAGTTGATTGGATATTCCCTTTTGGCGGTTTACGTCCAAATTTTTCTCTCATCATCTCGTCACTTAAATATGTGATGTGTCCCATCATTCGGGCGAGTGCCAATCCCTTCGATGGTCGATTTTCTTGGTTATATAAACCTTGGTTCCAATTCGGATCTGAGAGGATTGCTTGTCTTCCAACTTCATTGAATGCGATTTGTTGAGCCGAGTGTTCGGAAGAAGATGCCATGATAATACAATTTTTCAATCGATCAGGATATGCAACTGACCATTGTAAGGCTTGCATTCCACCCATAGAGCCGCCAGCTACAGCAAACAGTTTATGGATTCCAAAATGACGAATTAGTTTTTCTTGTGCATTGACCATATCCCCAATCGAAACAAATGGAAAAGTAGATTGGAAAGGTTTGCCTGTTTTACCATTGGTACTCAATGGTCCACTCGATCCTTTGCAACCTCCAATGACATTAGAAGATATGATAAAGTATCGATTCGTATCGAATGCTTTTCCGGGACCAATATAATAATCCCACCAACCCGGTCTTTTATCTCCTTCATGAAAACCAGCGGCATGTGCATCCCCTGATAAGGCATGACAAACTAAGATAGCATTGTCTTTTTTTTCATTCAGGGTGCCATAGGTTTCAAAAGCAATTTCAAGAGGAGTGATTGTCTCACCCCCCTCAAGCGTAAAAGAGTCAAATGAAATGATTTGAGTATGTACAATACCTACGGATCCGTGAAAAAACTCATTTGATTCGGAGGTAGTCATAGTCTTAATCAGATATTTTTTAATGCCTCTTCTAAGTCTACTAGAATGTCATCTAGGTTTTCCAATCCAACACTGAGTCGAACAAAACCTGGTGTGACTCCAGCTGAAATTTGTTCTTCACCAGTTAATTGTTGGTGAGTTGTCGAAGCAGGGTGAATGGCTAAAGATTTCGCATCACCAATGTTAGCTAATAAACTAAAAAGTTCTAGTCCATCAATAAATTTTTTAGCTTTTTCAACGCCACCTTTGATTTCAAATCCCACAATTGCACCATAGAGACCTCGCTCATGGTATTTTTTAGCAATTGCATGGTTTTTATCCGTGGTGAGACCTGGGTAGTTGACCCATTCCACTTTAGGGTGTTTTTGAAGGAATTCTGCTACTTTCAAGGCATTATGGGAATGTCTTTCCATTCTAAGTGGAAGGGTTTCCACACCTTGCAAAATTTGCCATGCATTAAAAGGAGAAATTGCAGGTCCTAAATCTCTCAAACCTTGCACGCGTGCTTTGAGAATGAAGGCAATGTTCACACCACCAAATGGTTCAAATTTACCAAATACATCCCAAAACTTTAGCCCGTGGTAGGAAGGATCTGGTTCTGTAAAATTTTTAAATTTACCATTCCCCCAATTGAAACTACCACCATCAATGATGATCCCTCCAATAGAAGTTCCGTGACCACCTAAAAATTTAGTTAAGGAATGAACGACAATATCAGCTCCATGTTTGAGAGGATTTACCAAATAAGGAGAGGGCATCGTGTTATCAATTACGAGAGGTACACCAACTTCTTTTGCAACTTTACTAACGGCTGCTATGTCAAGTGTATCTAATTTAGGATTACCCAATGTTTCTGCATAAAATGCACGCGTCTTATCATTGGATGCCTTTTTAAAATTTTCCGGATTGGAAGGATCTACAAAGTGAACTTTGATTCCTAGTTTTGGAAATGTATAATGGAGCAAATTGTAAGTTCCACCGTATAAAGAAGAAGATGCGACAATTTCTTGGCCTGCTTCTACAATATTGAGGAGTGCCAACATTTCGGCACTTTGACCAGATGCTGTTGCAAGAGCAGCAACTCCACCTTCTAAAGCTGCAACACGTTTTTCCAAAACATCTGTCGTTGGATTCATAAGCCTTGTGTAGATATTTCCGAACTCTTGGAGTCCAAACAATCTGGCAGCATGGTCTGTGTCTTTAAACACATAGGAAGTGGTTTGGTAGAGTGGCACGGCCCTTGACGTGGTCGTTGGATCAGGCTCTTGGCCTCCGTGAAGTGCGATGGTTTCTGGTTTGTATTGGCGTGGCATAGATTCCCCCGATGGTTTCGCCTAGTTTCCTCCCGCTTTCTGAATTGTCAATAAAATCTCCAATAAAATAGAAATAATTTCTGTTTTATTGGAATCGGGTTAGCGAGATTATTTCTTATTTTCAGAGGAGAAGATTACGATAATGAACGTATCGTGGGCCTATATTGTCGTAATTTTTATTTTGTACTAATTGTCCTATGTATGGTTTTTTCCCTCGAGGCACAAGTTTGGGTTCCAACGGGTACTGAATCTAGGCGAGCATCAGCATTACAATTTGATGCCGGTGGGTCCAGTTTCCAAAAAGATTATTACGGTTATATCTCTCCAAATTTTACTTATAACCATGGAAGTCAGTTTGGGTATTCATTTTCTCTTCCTATCAATGTACTGGCAGTCGACAAAGAACCAATCCAATTAGATAGTAAAGCGGGAAAAGTCCGAGAAATGGACTATAATAGTCGAAATGACTATGCTCGGGTTTTAAATTATATTTCTTATGGAACATATAACCAACAAGTTCCCGGGAAAGTAACTTATTCAGCATACACGGGTAAGATGGTAGATGGATATATTGGCCATGGAACCATCGTTAACAAATACCAAAGTTCTTCTCGATTTGATTCCTTTAATCCAGGTGTGATGGCGGATTTGAATACTGATTACGGTGGAGTACAATATTTTGCCAATTCAGTCGTTAACTTTGAAGTGAATGCTGCGCGCGTTTATATCAAACCTCTTGCAATTGGAAGGTCACTTTATTCTTTATTTGATAAATCTGGAGACCTCGTATACTTGATGAACCTTCGTGGGAACGTACTGGATGAATCAGGTAGGCTCAGTGTAGAGGAAGAAGCTGGGGCCGAAGAGATTCAAAAGAAAAAAGCAGAAGAGCTTCGTAAAAAAGAGATTCGACCAATTAGTAAAGACTCTCGCATGGAACTCATAGATAACGATCCTTGGTACAATCGATTGACCATTGGATATACACAGGCCTGGGATAGACAGGCACCTGTGCAAATGGCTTACAATACCAATGGTTCTCCTGTCACAGAAAAAAAATTAGACAATCCTAAAACTACAGAAGTAACCCGAGCATCGATTGAAGGGATGGATATCGAATATAGATTATTAAACCTGCCATTTGTGGAATTTACGCCTTATGTTGATTTTAATAAAATCAAAGGTCTAGATGGAGCTCAAGGAGCCCATTATGGAAGTGTTTTTCGTTTGGGAACGAAGGATTTAAACATCATCTTAAAACCTGAGTTCAGACAAATGACTGCAAATTATGCTCCAATGTACTTCGATAGTTTTTATGAAGTGGAACGATTTCAAAAATTTCCTGTGTCCGCTCCGATTCGCCCCAAATACGATTATTTAGAAAACCAATCAAATGCAAAGGTTACAGGTTATTATCATACGATTTATGTTAATTTTTACCATTTAGGATTTGAATTTGCAGTAGAAGATTATGGAGTCAAAGGAAACAAACGTGTGTTTGCTGCCGCATATATTCCCTTGGGTTCATCGTTTCTTATGTCCTTCTATTATACTAAAAAAGGATTCGAATCACAAGGGAAGGCTTTTGAACTTGATAACAACACGCAGGCTGCTGCAGAAATTTCGAAAGCCTTTGGACCAATTGTTTTACGAGTACAGAACTACCGAAAATATTACTTAGATGCAAGTGAAAAGTCTTTCCTTAGTATCGATGAAATTCGATTCCTAGTTTCAGGTGGAATTAGTTTTTAAAAAGTAAATACAACAATGAAGAAAAAGCAAATTCAGTTCGAAGATTGATATTCCCCAATGTTCTGACTAAAAAGTTTTTCTTAGAAAAAAATTCCAAATCACTCGGCTTCCAACCTGATTCGGAACCAAAAACATAAAGTGGTTTACTACCTACTTCATTTTCTTGGATGGAATTTTGGATATCACTCTTTCCCATACGATCAAGGATGATCACTTTACCTGGCCAATGTTCTAGGTGGTGTTTCCAATTTTCTGTTTGGGCCATATTGACTACTGGTTCACGAAAATTTCCAGTTTGGCTCATCCCAGTTTGCATCCATTCTTTCCACTCAGTTTTGTAAATAGGTGAAGTCCAATATTCTTTGTTTTTTGTCTCTGTTGCAAAAAAAAATATACTTTCGATCCCATAAGCACCTGCTAGGTGGAGGATCTTCTTTGTCGTTTGAGGCCTTGGCAAAGAAAAAAAACAATGGACTGATAATGGATTTAAAACATTGGAACGTTTTTCTGCTTCCACAAGAATCGTCTGGGTTTCGCCGATTTCTTGGATTAGAAACGAAAAATTACCAACATTTGGAATTACAACTTGGACAAAATCTCCTGTATTTTTTTTTAAAATGGCTATGATGTGTTGATGGCGTTGATCTCGAATCGATACCATCCTTTCAGAATTTAATTCTTCTTCCGAAATGATAATCCAGTTCAAATTTTAGATCTCAAAACTTGGCTTTTGGAAATTGGGGGGAGATGGATCCGCTTCCGGTGTTTCCATCAATGGACCTTCTAAATCTGGGGAGGGAATTTCCATGGGCGATTGGTCTTCAAGAATAGGTTCCTTTGGTTGCGAAATAGGAAGTGTCTCAGAATTGGTGAGGGACCACTTCCAAACATATAATAATAAAATAGTAAAAAGTAAAATGGGAATCCAAGGGATTTCTTTTTTGGTTTTGTTATGTTTTGATTTTAGATAATCAATAGGTGCATATAGCAAATCCAAGAACAAATCTCTATAATTTTGAAATGAAGGTTTGAATTGGAAAGTGGGGATCTCTTCTTCTGGTGAGATGTTCTTAGCATCTAACTCTAAATCAGGATCAAATGTAAATCTGTGAGAGCATACGGGACATTGAACCAAAATGGTTCCCTGTGTGACAGGGAACCGTAACATCGTGGAACAATTCGGACATTGTTTTACGCGATTCAATTAAGAACCTGTATAGTTCTTAGTATTTTAAAGAACTTTTCAATGCTTCTACGTTTTTCTTATAATGTTTGTTTGAATCACGATCATTATAATCAAAGATTTTTGTGAAAAGTTTATCAAAATAATCTAAGTTTTTGAAATAGAATTGTTTTTTGAAATTGTTTCGAATTGGGTTCGACTTTGTGTTTTCAACATTTGATAAAATGTATTTTCCAACACCTTTTTCTGAAGGAGTTTCAGGAGTTCCCCAAACTGGATAATCATCATGTTGGTAAAACAATTCAATTTTATCGTTGTGAGCTGGATCTCCATTTGGAGCAACATCAGCGATTACGGAAATTACTTTGTCTTCCAATAGAAAATTGTTTTGATAAATATAAGTTCTCACCTTTGTAAGGTTACGTGGTTGTTCTTTTCTTGGATCTGGATCTGCGTTGTTAGATCCTTCAAAAAAGAGTTCCATTTTTTTGAACTTAGCACCTAAATTTTTAGAAGACTTTCCATCTTCACTTCCTACGAAATCAAATACTTCAAGGTGCAAACAAGTGTTATCTTGTGCTTCTTGTTTATCTGCTGCTTCACAACGTTCTCCATCAGCACTTGGTTTGCCTTTGTAAAGAACTGTTTTATGAGGAAGAGTTCTCACTTTCATCTTAAAAAGTACTGTATGCAAACGAAGGCGTTTGTTCACTTCAGAGATATTTTCATCGAGTTCTTTTTCTGTTTCTGCCATCGATTTCCCTGATTGAGAAGGATCGATTCCTGCAGAAGTAGAGCCTGTTTCCGAGCTACCAGTTTGAGCGAAAACCCCAATGCTAAGTAGTAAAATGGGGAGAATTAGTTTTATTTTCATGTCCGAATCTTCCTAAAAGGTTAATTTGAGGATACCAAAGTACGACCCATGGACGTAAACAAATATCCTGTAAAAAGTATCGGTAAAATACTGGGGAAGATTGAAGCCGAATCTCACTCTTTTTAGTGTTTCCATCCAAAATCTGGAAAGGATTCTAAATAAAATGAAAGGTTAGGGGCGCTCAATTCTTCCAATTTTGCCCAATTTTTGGTTATCCAGCGCCTTTCCACATAGTCACAATAGTCTTTTAAATTCCTTCCAGATGCCCCAACGAGTAAGTCAGAGATTTGTTCTCGTTCGTTTTTGTTCAGTTGTTTGGCATATCCCTCGAGAATTTTAGTGCGTTCCTCTCGGTTGGGCAAAGGGAAAAGGATTTTTCGATCAAATCGAGATAGTAAGGCTGAATCTAAGTCTTCTTTTCGGTTGGTCGCTCCAATCGTGATGGTACCTGTTTTTTCAGCAAACCCATCTAATTTCCGCAATAGGACGCTTAATAAGTTCCGAGTGGCTTCAAATAATCCATCTTCTCTGGATGTGGCTAATGAATCGATTTCATCCAAAAACAGCATACATTTGGGAAAGAGGGCGGCGGCGTCAAACACCATGGCAAGGTTTTGGGATGATTCCCCGTAATACTTACTCAAAATGGATTCGATCGGAACATAAACCATTGGAACACCACATAGGTGGGAGACAATTTTTGCCATACTCGTTTTACCCACGCCTGGTTCTCCTTCAAAAAGAACTGCGCGAGGGAGATTACCGGTTGGTTTTTGCCTTGTGAGTTTTGTGATCTCAAGGAATGGTTCTGGTCTTTGTAATGGAAATACTAAACTTTCAAGGATTTGTTCTTTTACCCCATCATAACCAAAAACAGAATCAAATCCGAGTTCAAAACCTTTCGCTTTTTCTAAGATTGGATCGTATACCTCGACACCTAGCGGTTCCAAAAGAGACCTTGGGTCTTTTGTGGTTCCACCTTCTAAGTTTAAGTATTGGAAGAGGTGGATTACAGTTTGGATTTCTTTTGTGGAAAAATCGCCAAGTTTAGAACATTCAACTTTTAGGTCTGACTTAAAAGAAAAACGAATCCGAAACCGATTGGATAAATTCTTTTGGGGTTCAAATAAATTTTCACCTAAAGATTGTAAGCTTAAGTAACCTTCTTCAAAATTATAAATGCGAAAATTTTCGATGTAATTTCTGACAATTCCCAAACAATCGAGTATTTTCTCCTTCCCAACCGCATTCTGGCGGAAACGAAAGACAGTTTCTTCTTTTTCTTGGATGAACTGGTAATTTGCCTGTTTGAGTTCCGTCGCAAACAAGTCTTTGGCCTTAAAAAAATCCAGTTGGTTTGTGGAAGTAGACATAAAGAACAAAATAGGGAAGATTGTCTTTTTTTTCAAGGAAGGATTTTGATTTCCTCCGACGAGTAACCTGTAGAGGTTGTAGGATTATGGGTGAAGGTTCACTATCACAAGAAGACATAGACGCACTACTCGGCGGATTTAGCGGTGGAGGAACACCTGCGGGTGGTGGCTCTGGAGGCGGTGGCGGAGGTATGGATGACCTTGATGCTTTAGTTGGCGGCGGAGGTGGAGATGATAATGGTCCTTCGTTTGCAGATATTGCAGCAGCTCTAGGTCCGAGTGCAACCCCAGCTCCCACTAGGTCCCAATCCAAATCACAATCGAGTTCCGGAAATAATACTGCCAACCTCAATCTCTTACTTGATGTTACCTTACAACTCACGATCGAACTCGGAAGAACCACGATGTTCATCAAGGATGTTTTACAACTCTCAGAAGGAACTGTTGTCGAACTAGACAAAAACATTGGGGAGGAACTCGACATCTTAGCCAACGGCAAACTGGTTGGTCGTGGTAAACTCATTGTCCTAGATGATTATTATGGTGTCCAAATCACTCAAATAGTGGATCCCATGGAGCGATTGGGTGGACCTGCATTTTTGTAACATGATGACATTTGATTTTGAAGTTAGGATATTTTAACATTGGAATCAATTGGTCATGGTTTTACAATCGAACGAATCACGAATCCGCAAGAATCGTTACAAGAAGACCTATGGAATCGGTTACATGATTTTAGCGTATCTAAGTTAGGTGATAAGAATTTAGAATCAAAAGAATTTTTTGCCATCCTCGTGAAAGAAGGGGAGACTCTAATCGCAGCATCCCTTTGTTATTTATTCTTTAAGGGATTGAACTTGCAACTATTGTGGGTAGCCGAAGAAAAACGAGGACAAGATTTGGGAACCAAACTTCTCAAACAAATTGAATTGGAAGCGATAAAATTAGGAGCCACTCTTGTGTTTGGGTATTCTTTTGGATTCCAAGCTCCCAAGTTTTATACAAAACTTGGGTATGAGGAAGTAGGAAAAATTCCAGATTACCCAAAAGGCCAAAATTGTTATTTCCTCTGCAAAAAATTGACAAACAATTCTCCTTGACGGAGTTTTCCCTAGAATTCAGATTGTCAATATGTTAACTCTAGCCATTGTGTAGACCGCCAAAACGGTGAACTTGTTTTGGATACCCCGCCTAAATTCAATTAGGAGGCGGCTATCTTCGCACAGGCGGTCTATTTCCCAATCATCCACTGTTTTGGTGTCTCTTTTTGTTTTGCCGCAAAAAACTGGACATGTCACGTAACAATGAACTAACGAATTTTCAAAAATTCACGAAGAAAAAACGTTTTGAAAATGAAGACGAGGAGATCCATTCCTCTTCGGTCAAAAAAAAATCCCATCGATATCGTTCTGATTCGAATGAGTTCCGATGTGTCGAATGCAAACAGATGGTAAATCCTCCGGGATTTGGAACCGAACAAAGGAACCATTGTCCCAATTGTCTTACAAGCCTTCACTTAGACAATACACCTGGAGACCGTGCCGCAACATGTGGTAGCAAAATGGAAGCGATTTCTATTTGGGTGAGAAAAGGGGAATGGGTGATTTTACATCGATGTAAGGGTTGTGGAGTGATCCATGCGAATCGAATTGGACCAGATGACAATGAAGCTTTGCTTGTATCGCTTGCAGCCCAGGCAATGGCAAAACCAAGTTTTCGATTGTTTTCAGAAAATCCGGTGGGAGATCCACCGGATTAATTTTGCAGGGCGAATGTTTACGTTTTTGGTTTTTTTGCTTCTGTAAGATTTGCTATGAGAGTTGGTAAATTCATCACATCTGCTGGGATGAGAATTTCTGTACTTTCTTTGGCAACATGCAAAAAGTTTTGAATGAACGCCTTCGTGATTTGAAGTTTGATCGCAGAGGCTCCACCTTGGTCAGAGATAGCACCGGCAATGGCTTCAATCCCTTTGGCTGTTGCCACCGCAAGTGCTTCAATCTCAGTTGCTTTTCCTTCGGCAGAGTTGATTCTACGTTGTTTTTCCCCTTCTGATTTGTTAACGGCTTCTTCTTTGAAACCAAGAGAACGGTTGATCCTTGCATCTCTTTCCCCTTCCGACAAAAGGACTTGGGATCGTTTTGCAATTTGTGCTTTTTTTTCTTTTTCCATGGCATCTAACACGGATTTAGGTGGAACGATGTTCAAAATTTCATAACGATTTACTTTGATACCCCAAGGTTCTGAAGCTTGGTCAATGGCAGCAACGATCGTTGAATTGATTAAATCTTTTTCTCCGATGGTTTTGTCAAGTTCCATCGTTCCAATCACCGAACGCATAGTAGTCTGTGCAAGTTGGATTGCTGCAAACTGAAAGTCTTCGATTCCATAAGAAGCTCTAACTGGATCAATGATTTTTAAATAAATGACTCCATCCACTTTTACTTGGACGTTATCATGTGTGATACAAATTTGAGGTTGTACATCAATTGATTGTTCTTTCAAAGTGTGGTAATACGCATCACGATCAATAAAAGGGATGAGGATATGAAATCCAGCTCGGAGGGACCTCGAATATTTACCCAATCGTTCTACAATGAGTACATCTTGTGCGGGGATAATACGGATACAACGAAAGATCTTATAAATTAAATAGATGGCAACAGATGCCCAAAAACCTAAATAAACAAATTCCATGTTATTCTCCTACCTGTGGGATTTTGGTCGTGATTTTGGAAAGACCTTCGAACACTCCACCGATATTGGCTAATGTTTCAGGTACAACGGTTGTCTTAGAAGTTTTTAAGATTTGTCCAAGCGCATCCAAATACTCTTGTGTGATCTGTAAACTCACAGCTTCTTTTCCACCTTTTTTGCTGATGGCCTCGGATATAAGTTGGAGTCCTTTTGCAGTGGCATTGGAAATGAGGGTGATTTCTTGGGCTCGTCCATCTGCTTCGTTTACCAATCGAATTTTTTCCCCTTCGGAGATATTGATTGATTCTTGCCTTTCCCCAACGGAATGATTGACTCGCGATTCTTTTTCCCCTTGGGAAATGGTAATTTCAGCGCGTCGTTCTCGTTCAGATTTCATTTGGTTTTCCATCTCAATCAGAATTTGTTTTGGAGGAGTGATATTACGAATTTCATAACGTGTGACTTTGATCCCCCAAGGGTCAGTCGCACGATCTATATTTGAAACGACTCGACCATTGATTTCATCACGTTCAGAGAGAAGGTTATCAAAAATGAGTTTTCCTATTTCGGATCGGAGAGTGGTTTGTGCCAGCTGAGTGGTCGCTAACATAAAATTATCGATTCCATAGGATGCCTTTTCTCCATCGATGACTTTTAAATATAAAACTCCATCAACTTCAACTGATACGTTGTCTTTTGTGATACAAACCTGTGGGTCAATATCAATGGTTTGTTCCTTTAGATTTTGTCTGTAACGGATTTGATCAACAAAAGGGATCATAAAATAAAACCCCGATTTCAAAACTCCATTCAAAACCCCTAATCTTTCTTTGATATAAACACTTTGTTCCGGTACGATGATGATTGTTTTTTTGATGATATAAACAACTGCCAAAAATACAATTATGACAACTTCGTTCATAGATTCCTCCTCTGTGACGATTGAAAGTACATGGACTTTCAAAAGAGAAAAGGGTTTTTTTATTGGATCTTAAAAAAAATGAATGTTTGGATTTATGAATCTACTTTTTCTACCGTGAAGGTCAAATTTTCTCGGGATAAAATTCGAACGTATTCTCCTTTGGGAATTTTGGAATCTTTAGAAATTGCATCCCACAAAGTTCCTTGGAATTTTATTTTGCCACCGTGGCGTCCAACTAAAACATCAATCTCAACAGGTACGATTTGATTTAAAAAATCTTCTTTGACGAAGGGATCAACACTCGATTCGGATTTAAAAAATTTTTTGACTAAGGATCCTCCAAGAATGATGGAAACAAAACTAGTCACAACCCAAACTACGATTTCTGTATAAAAATCCATAGGCACCAATCTAGTTAAAATCCCAGTGAAAATAGCACCAACTCCTAAAAACATGACAAAGGTTCCAGGCAAAAGGAATTCCGAAAAAAGTAAGATGATTCCTATGATAATCCAAAGGTAGGGAGTGTTAGCCAAAATAAAATCCAATGTATGAACCTCTAAGGAAGTAGACCGTTCTAATGGGATCATGGCAAGAAAAATAATACTTTGATTCAATGGATAGGAAAAAGAACCTGTCTTGTGTGAAACGAATTTTTTATCTTTTATTATCCGTTTTTCTTTTCTTTCAATTATTTCCAGTTTCTCGAGAAAATCCTCCGGTGACTTCAGAAATCGTTACCACACTTGAAATCAAAAACATACTCAAACGAAGTTGTTATGATTGCCATTCGAATGAAACCGTTTGGCCTTTTTATTCTTATGTTTTTCCAGTATCTTATTTGGTTACAAATCATGTCTCGGAAGGTCGTGAAGAACTGAATTTTTCAGAATTCGGTACATTGCCAGAGAGAAAACAAAAGAAAAAAATCTATGAAGTTTGGGAACAAGTTGAGGAAGGTGAAATGCCACCTAAAGACTATCTCCTACTGCATCCGAGTGCGAAACTATCAGACAATGACAAAGAGGTTTTGAAACGATGGGCAAACGAGTTCAGCGAGGATTCTGAATGAAAGAAAAAAAATTATGGGGTGGTCGTTTTGATGCGGCTCCGTCTTCTTTAATGATTCGAATTGGTGAATCCATCAGCTTTGATCAAGAACTTTATCGTCATGACATTGAAGGTTCTATTTCCCATTCTCGGATGTTAAAACGAATTGGGATCCTAACAGAATCGGAACAAAGGAAAATCGAAACGGGACTTGTCCAAATCAAAAAGGAAATTGATTCGGGAAAATTTGAATTTAAAATTGAAAACGAAGACATTCATATGTCGATCGAGTCTCGCCTAACAGAACTTCTCGGAGATTTAGGAAAAAAACTCCATACAGGTCGAAGCCGAAACGACCAGGTATCTCAGGATGTACGTCTTTACATCAAATCTGAAATCCATTCTATCTTGGTTTTGATGATTGATTTATTAAATGTCTGGGTGAAAAAAGCAGAAGCCCATACGAAAACCATCATTCCAGGTTATACACATTTACAAATTGCCCAACCAATAAGAGCCTCACATTATTTTTTATCTCATTTTTGGGCAAATGTTAGAGACTTTGAAGATTTTTTTGCGGCATTTGAAAGGGCCGATGAACTTGTCTTAGGTTCGGGTGCACTCGCGGGTGTGAATTATAAAACGGATCGAGAGTTTTTAAGAAAAGACTTAAACTTAAATCGGATGTCTGAAAATTCGATTGATGCTGTGAGCCAAAGGGATCATATCTTTAAATTTTTATTTGTTTCTTCACAATTTATGGTCCATATCTCAAGATTTTGCGAAGAGATCATCCTTTATACTTCCCAAGAATTTAGTTATTTTAAATTACCAGACCACCTAACTACTGGTTCTTCCATCATGCCTCAGAAAAAAAATCCTGACGTGGCAGAACTCATTCGTGGCAAAGCGGGTCGAGTGATTGGAAACCTCACTCATTTACTTGTGATGTTAAAAGGAACACCTCTCTCCTATAATAGAGATTTCCAAGAGGACAAAATCCCACTTTTTGATACAGTAAAACAGATTAAAATTTGTACAGAAGGGATTCGAGATATGGTGGAGGGGATCCAAATTTATCCTGAAAATGCCACCAGAAGTTTACGGAATGGATTTTCGACCGCCACTGACCTTGCAGATTGGCTTGTGAGTGGAAAAGGAATCCCTTTCCGTTCTGCACATGAAATTGTAGGCGAACTCGTAAAACTTTGTTCGACAAAAGGTTATGATCTATTTACAATCCCAAGCGGAGAAAGAGGGCAAATCCACGCTGTTTTAACCGACCCCGGTTATGAAGCTGCAATTTCACTCGAAACATCTTGTGACAAAAAAGATGTCTTCGGCGGGACTGCGCTTCCTAGACAGAAAGAACAAATCAAACGAGCCAAAACAAAGTTAAACGAATTGACCAAAAAATTAAAAAAAATAGAATCCAAAGGGAATCAATGACTATGAAACAATTCTTTTTACTCCATATCAAAACCCTAGCACTTGCTTTTCTTTTCCTGAGCCAAACCGTATTCTGTAGTGACCAAACGTTTAAAAAAATCACTTACGAACCGGTAACTTATACCCCGGCAAAGGTGAATGTGAAAAGGGTTGACCAAACAACCGTTAAGTTGCCAGAAAAAGCTGCTATTTATGCTGTAATCCAAACCACACAAGGTGACCTTGTCCTCGAATTATATGATGAAGCTGCTCCTAAAACAGTTCAGAATTTTATCGATCTTGCCCAAGGCGAAAAAGAGTTTAGAACTGAGAAAGGGACAGAAAAACGACCTTTTTATGATGGTCTCAAATTCCACCGTGTGATTGAAAATTTTATGGCGCAAGGTGGTTGTCCAAGAGGGGACGGGACAGGAGGACCTGGGTTTCAATTTGAAGATGAAATCAATGGAAAAGCGCTGGGTTTGGACAAATTAAAAATCAAAGATGCCCCTGCCTACCAAGCACAATTACAAAGAGCTGTTTTATCCGAATTCAATATCAAATCCCGGCAAGAATTTGAAGAAAAAAGAACGGAAGTGGAAAAGGCCTACCAAGAGGCAATGGAACTTCCTGTGTTAGAAGTGCTCTACCGGGTGGGATACCGATTTAATGAAGTTGTCCCTAGTAAAAAAGCGACACGTGGTGCGCTTGCAATGGCAAATTCTGGTCCTAATACTAACGGTTCTCAATTTTTCATCAACCAGGTGGATACTCCTCATTTAGATGGAATCCATACAGTGTTTGGTTTTTTGATCACAGGTTATGATGTACTTGACCGAATCATCGAAAAAGGTAACTTACAAACAACGATTCGGAAAGTTCTCATAATCGACAAACGACAATGAACTACTTAGAAGGCATAGAGGTCATACAAAAATATACATCAGGTTCTTCAGTAGAACCTGTGTTAAAATTCATTACGACCGTCCCTCATAACGAGGAAGCCTTTGCCAATGCCTTGGATGAAATTGGTGGAATCAATCGATATCCCGATACCTTCGTAGGTTTACTCAGTTTTATCAGCTTCAATTTGGGCCAAAAAGCCAAGATGAACCAATTGTATGAAACTGCATTGGAAAAATACGAGGCTTTAAACCAAGTCACCTCAAAAAAAAGACCAACAGAAGAAGAAGCCAAAATCAAAAGGACACTCACTGATTTTATCTTAAAGATTGAAAAAGTTTTCGAAATACAAGATTTAACCGATGAAAGTTTGGTGAAAGAGCTGAATCGATTTGTGTCAGAAGCAAACCTTTATGGAATGACAGATAACGAGATCAAAAACCTGAAACTTGCTTCAAAAACAGTGGCCTTGATCGAACCACATTTGGATAAACAACGGGAAAATTATTACCAGTACAAAAAACTTGGATCAGTGATGACCCGCCTGATTCGCATTGCAAATTATATCCTTGATGAAGCAAAATTAGGCTTTGGTGCGTAAAAACCCCACCTAATTTCCTCTAATTTTTCTGTCGAAAATTCGAAGCATTGCCGAAATTGAATAGTGAATGCGCTCTCTCCAAACCTTCATACTTTTGGGAACTTTCCTTTCTTTTTCCCTTTTTGCATTTCCAGACAGAGATGCCCGGGGAGAAAGGATTGATAATTTTGTCGCCTTACAATCAAAGATTAGCCTAAACCTTACCAAAAGAAGTTATGAAGCAGGCGAAAGAATCCCTCTCACATTCACTGTGACCAATACAGGAAAAGAAGTAGTGCGCATTTTCCCGTCATTTGATTTTCGTTATTCGTTTCAAATCATTGTAAAAGATGTGAATGATAGAATTTTGACACCTATCGAAGATCCAGATTTCCCTGATCCAATCCTGAAACGTAGGACGACGATTGTTAATTTAGTGGGAGATGAAAATAAAGAAGTAAGCCTACACCGAAACGAATCGTTCTCCAAAACCATTTATTTGGATGAACACTACCGTTTTTTACCCGACCAAAAATTTTATATCACGGGTTATTTTTATCCCAATTATACAGAAGATAAATCTGCTTTCTTACGTTCACAAAATACGGTTGGTTTCCTTTTCCAAAATTCAAAAGTAGAGCGAAAAGAATCAGCGGGTCGCCAGTTGACCGAAAGTAGTGGCCTTTCCCCTGAAGAGATTATCTTTTTATTCCTCGGTGCAGAGATGAAAAAAAGATGGGAATACCATTTTAAATGGATCGATTTTTCAGAATACATCTTAGCATATGATCGTTATAGTAGCGCTTATGCCGAAGCAAACATTGGAGAACAGGAAACCATCATCGAAGATTTTAAAGAATATTTGACGGAGTCACCGTCTGGTACTTTAAAATACTTTAAAGTGATGAATGTGGACTATCCATCCAAACGAGATGCAAGAGTTCAGGTATATGTAGAAAGAATGATGGGTCGGTTCAAAACAAGGTACGAATATATATACACCTTGCGACAAGAAGAAGGAAGCCGTGTTGGATTTTGGCAAATTAAAAACTTACTCGTAAAGGTAAAAAAATGACGGAAATCCTTTCCCAAGACGAAATTGATGCCCTGTTAAATGCCATCTCTTCTGGAGAAGTTTCGGAGGATGAATACTCGTCCGTTGGGGAACAAAAGAAAGTCAAAATTTACGACTTTAAACGGCCAGATAAATTTTCAAAAGACCAAATTCGTACATTGCAAATGATGCACGAGACCTTCGCTCGTTTGGCAACGACTGGCCTCTCGGCACAGCTGCGAGCCCTTGTCGTGGTGCACGTGGCTTCGGTTGACCAGTTGACCTATGAAGAATTCATCCGATCCATTCCGAATCCCACCACTCTTGCTGTGATCAATATGGACCCACTTCGTGGATCTGCCATTTTGGAAATTGACCCATCGATTTCCTTTACTATCATTGATCGTCTGTTTGGTGGTAAGGGTGAGTCTTCCAAGGTGAACCGGGAACTTTCTGATATCGAGTTGTCGGTTATGGAAGGAATTATAGTTAGGATCCTCGGAAACTTACGAGAGTCCTGGTCAACGGTGATTGACCTTCGACCAAGGCTTGGAAACATCGAAACAAACCCACAGTTTGCGCAGGTCGTTCCCCCAAATGACATGGTGGTATTAATTACCCTTGAAACAAAGGTGGGGGAAGTGGAGGGGATGACAAACCTTTGTATCCCATACATCACCATTGAACCAATCATTAATAAACTTTCAGCACAGTATTGGTATTCCTCGATTCGAAAAGGGGAAGTGGACGAAAACCGTGCTGTCATCCAGGAACGTCTCGACCAAGTGAAAATCCCTCTTATCTCGGAAGTGGGAAGTGTGGACATCTCTTTGAATGATCTTATGAATTTACATGTAGGTGATGTGATCAAATTGGAGAATACACCGATTAAAACGGATCTGATGGTAAAAGTAGGGGATCGTAGCAAGTTTAAAGCGACACCTGGTCGAGTGGGAAATCGTCTTGCTATCCAAATTGGAGATAGCATTGAGGACATTCCAGACGAACTCCTTGGATCGACAAGATCAGAACAAGAATACTAAACTATTTCGCTAAACAGAGTTTATGCGAATAAAAAATTCTTTGATTGTAAAATTGCCCGCTTTTGGAAATTTATTAAATTCCCTAAGGAACGGGCAAATTTCAGTTTTAATGTTTGGATTCTTTGTTTATTTTCTAAGTTTTCATGCATTGGAAACAAAATCGAAAATCCCTCTCAAAAAAAAGTCTCCGAGTAATCAAACCGAGATTCGCCAAACAATCATTTTGTCCATTGATGGTTTCCCTGCTTATTACTGGTCAAATCCTAAATACCATTCCTACTTTCCAAAATTAGCAGCACTCTTTCAGAAGTATGGGGTATCGGAAATTGAAACGGTCAATCCATCGGTGACATACCCAGCACATACGTCTATGGTAACAGGAAAAGAACCTGCTATCCATGGAATCTATAACAATACCTTATCTGATCCTTTTGATAAAAATGATGGGGGTTGGAAGTGGTATGCAGAGGATATTTTGGTTCCTACCCTTTGGGATTTAGCAAAAAAAAATCGTAAAACGACAGCCAATGTGTTTTGGCCGGTGACTGTGGGAGCAGATATCCAATGGAATTTGCCCCAATTTTGGCGAAAAAAAATCCCTGAAGATGACAAACTACTGCGAGTGCTTTCGACAAAAGGATTACACAAAGAGGCAGAAATTGCGGTTGGTGCTCCCCTAAATGATGTCACTAAAGATGAACTGAAATTAAAAACGGCAACTTGGTTATTCCAAACCAAAAAACCAACTCTAATGTTTGTATACACAACTGATTTAGATTCAAATCACCATGCTTATGGTCCAAACTCAGAAAAAGCTCTGACTCGACTTTCGGAATTGGACAATGCCATCTCTCAGTTTTTAACTTCAGTTGGGGCATTTTCGCCCAAAGGCCCAGCCATTCTCATTGTTTCCGATCATGGATTTAGTTCCGCTGAGGAGATTTGTGCTCCAAATGTGGTATTAAAAAACAAAGGGTACATCAGTGATGAAATGGGAACATACCAACTGACGTTTAAAAGTGCAGGGGGAACATCCTTACTTTTAGCTGCTCCCAATGTTACCATTCGCGAAGAAGAAATCCAATCCATTGTTTCAGAAATTGAAACCATTTGCCCAGGCGCAGAGTGGTTTCCTGCAACCAATAACAATTGGATTGGTTCCCAAATCCATCCGAATGCCTTGGGACTTTTTTTGACAAAACAAGCTATGTTTTTTAGTGGAACAAGAAAGGGAGAGGTGTTTTCCAAATCACAAACTAAAATCCATGGTCATGGGTATTGGAATCAAAACTCTGAAATGAAAACCATTGGATTTGTTTATGACCCCACTGGATACAAACACAAATTCCAATCAGTAAAAGATGTATATGACATTGTTAAAACAATGTTAGGTCTGAAAGAGAAAAAAGAAAAAGGGTTCCGTGTCCCACAAAACCCTGATAAAATTTAAAATCAAACGGATTCAGTCGGATGATTGTACCTTAATTTTTTAATAATCTTAGAATCGCTTCACCCACAGCCTTTGCCGATTGTGGGTTTTGCCCAGTCACAAGCCTTTCGTCCACTTCAACGTGTGAGTTCCAAGGAGCAGATTTGGAATACTTTCCACCACTCGCAATTAGTTTGTCCTCCAAAAGAAAGGGAACCACTCCTTCTAATTTCACGATTTCTTCTTCCTCATTGGAAAATCCATTCACTCGTTTTCCGGCAATGAGTTTGGAACCATCGGACAAAGTGACATTGACAAGAGCCGAGGGTCCGTGACAAACAGCGCCCACAATTCCTCCCGACTCATAGATTGTTCGAGTAAGGTCTTGGAGTTCTTGATTGTTTGGAAAATCCCACATGGTTCCATGCCCACCCGCAAAATAGATGGCAGAGTATTCACTTACATTTATTTCTTTTGGAGTTTTGGTATGGATTCGTTTTTCCTTGTACACAGGGTGGTTCCAAAATTCATTATTGGCAATGTCCAACAAATCAAATCCATCCACAGGTGGTTCTCCTCCTTTCGGACTGATCAAATCCATTTCCACACCGGCATCATGTAAGACCTTCCAAGGGTGAGCTACCTCGCCCAAATGGTAACCGGTGGAGCCAGCATTCCCCTTTTCTCCATGGCTTGTTAATACAAATAATACTTTTTTCATAAGATCCTCGTTTTGTTTGATGTTTCAAAATCCTGCGATAGGAAAATTTTTTCGCTACCTGATTTTTTAGACAAGGGAAACTTGTTATTATAATAATGATGGAGTTTATATATAGGTATTAAAAATATTATACCAGAATGAATCCAATCGAATTGTACCAAAGTTTTTATTGCATTTATCGCGAAAGAAATCTCACAAAGGCAGGAAAAATCCTTGGTTTGTCCCAACCTGCACTGAGTTTGCATTTACAATCATTGGAAAGGCATAGAAAAGAAGTTTTATTTCGCCGCACATCTAGAGATTTAATCCCAACTGATGCCGCCAAACGGTTGTATGTTCAAATTGCAGGCCCAATTGAAGAATTGGAAAGAATGGAAGGGCAATTAAAACCACAAGGTACAATCCGCAGGTTAAAGGTTGGTTCTGCCAAAGAGATTTTTTTAGAAACAATTTTGCCAAAACTTTCCAAATCTGGTGAAGGTTTTCACGTCCAGTATGGTCACCCACCGGATCTTTTGGATGCGTTGGAAAAAAAAGAAATCGATTTAATGATAAGTAACCAAAAGTTAAATGTTCCTGGTATTTTATTAGAAGAATTATATAAGGAAAAATTTGTATTTGTAGCCTCGAAGTCCATTAGTTTAGAAGGCGATTTTCCGTTTCGTGGCCAATCAAAACCTAAAATGGAAAAAATCCAAACTTGGATGGAAAATCAACATTGGTTTGTCTACAGTGAAGATTTGGCAATTGTTCGCAGGTTTTGGAAAGTGAACTTTGATTCTCGGCCAAAATTAAAAGAATATTCTGTTTTACCGAACCTTCATGATATCAGAACTGCATTGGAATTTGGCAGAGGTGTTTCTGTATTGCCTACCTATTTACTTGGTAAAAAATCAACTTTATACATGAATGATAGAGAATGCCATGGTTTTGAAAATCAACTATATCTTGTTAGTCGAGAAGAAGATGTTGATTTTTTAGAAGAAAATTTTCAAACTTTTAGCAATTGGATGAATGCCTAATCGTTTGGTTTAGTGTTTTTTCCAATGGATACATTCGCCCGGGCACTCATCCATTTCCTTTTGCACCTTTTTTTCATCTTCGTCGGGGATCATTGCATCATTGATGGATGATCCCGCTAGATGGGTTTGAGACAAATCGTCTTCATCCATCATGAAGTATTTTGGTAAATTATCAGCGCATTGGTTGCAGGAAGTACAATTGTCTTTATCTACATAAGCCTTTCTCATGTTTGTTTTCCTTCTGTGAGTTTATAATATAAGATAATGCTTACAAAAAATAATGTGACGATATTGGCGAGGATGATGGGGAAATCTGATTTTAAAATCCCATATACAAACCACAAAACCACACCAAAAAAAAACATAATGTACATATTCCGACTGATATCCCTTGTTTGTTTTGTCATTACCACACGTAAGACTTGGGGTAAAAAAGAAACAGTGGTTAAAAAAGCAGCCACATACCCGATTACGTTTTCCATTTAGGCTTTGTACTCTCGCTTCACAACGGTTTTCACGCCGCCACGCACATTATAATCACCGATCACTTTTACATACATGGGATCAACCGCTCCGACAAAATCTTCGAGGATTTTATTGACTACGTTTTCGTGGAAAATCCCAACGTTGCGGTAAGCCATCATGTACTCTTTTAGGGACTTCAATTCGACACATTTGTCCCGTGGAATGTATTCAATATAGATCGTGCCAAAGTCTGGGAGACCAGTTTTTGGGCAAACGGCAGTGAATTCAGGGATAGTAAACTCGATATTGTATTCTTTGCCAGCATAGACATTGGCAAACCAATCAATGGGAGGTGTGGACCATGACGGGATATGGTCTTGTTTGTCCTCATAAGAAGATTCTGATTTTTTTTCCGACATTTGTTTACCCCGACATTAACAAAAATATTTTGGAACCATCCCATGAAAAGTGATAAAAAAATCGCAGTCATTGATTTCGGTGGCCAATACGCACACCTCATAGCTTCTCGGATTCGTCGGTTAGGAGCTTACACAGAAATCCTTTCGAACGAAGAACCGTTGTCTCTTTACGAATCTTATGCAGGAATCATCCTTTCTGGTGGGCCCAGTAGTGTGTATGAATCGGGAGCCCCTTTGTTACCCAGTGGTTTTTTTGAAATCTCCGTTCCGATCCTTGGGATTTGTTACGGTCACCAACTCATGATGAAGACACTTGGTGGCGAAGTAGTTTCTGCGAATACAAAAGAATACGGGCCAGCCATCCTTGAAATTCAAAATTCAAACTCTCCGTTATCCAAATCACTTTCTCTCAAAACAAAAGTTTGGATGAGCCATGGTGATGAAGTGGTACGTTTGCCAAATGACTTCCAAGTCGTTGCACAATCGGATCATTGTCGTTATGCGTTCGTATCTCATCCTTCCAAAAAACTCTTCGGTATCCAATTCCATCCAGAAGTGACTCATTCAGATGAAGGAGAAATTTTACTTAGAAACTTTGTCGAGTTATGTGGGGCATCTAGCTCTTGGAGTATCTCTCAATTCCTAGAAGAACAAATCCAAACCTTACAAAAAAAAGTCCCTGAAGGGAAAAATGTATTTTTACTCGTTTCGGGTGGTGTAGATTCCTCAGTTGCTTACCTATTACTGGCGAAAGCTCTCGGTAAAGACCGTGTGAAGGGTTTACTTGTCGATACAGGGTTTATGCGTAAAAATGAAGTAAAAGACCTGATGGATAATTTGCACCATGTGGGATTTGACCTTACCATTTGGGATGAAAGTGAAGTTTTTTACAAACACTTACAAAATGAATTTGAACCAGAGAAAAAAAGAAGAATTGTAGGGGACTTGTTTTTGGAAGCACAGGGGAAAGCTACGACATCTCTTGGACTTGACGCCGAACACTGGTTACTTGGACAAGGGACCATTTACCCAGATACAATTGAGTCAGGTGGAACCAAACATTCACATAAAATCAAAACCCACCACAACCGAGTTCCTCAAATTGAAGCCCTCATCCGAGAAGGTAAAATTGTCGAACCAATCGCTGATTTATACAAGGATGAAGTCCGAGATTTAGGTAGAAAACTCGGACTGCCTGAAAGGTGGATTGAACGCCATCCTTTCCCAGGACCGGGACTTGTTGTACGTATGATCGCAAGTCCGAAAACAAATCCTCCTAAAATTGATTTTAACCTTTGGAAGGAAAAATTACCAAAAGCAGAAATCCAAATTTTACCAATCCTATCTGTGGGTGTGCAAGGAGACCAAAGGAGTTATGCCCATTGTGCCGTTCTCAGTGATTTTACATCTGATTGGAAGGAATTAGATGAATTGTCCGTAGAGATTACGAATACTCGGAAAGAAATCAACCGAGTGGTTCTCGCACCTGGAATTACTCATTTTGAAAAGGAATTCTTCTACACAAAACTCACATTAGACAAAACACATGCAGACATTTTAAGAGAAGCGGATGCGATTGTGAACCAAATCCTTTATGACGAGTCGATCCATAATGAAATTTGGCAAATGCCAGTGGTTCTTGTACCAGTTGGTTTACGAGAGAATTCTTATGGAGTGGTACTTAGGCCCGTGGAATCAACGGAAGCAATGACTGCTAATTTTTACCAAATGGACCGTACAATTTTAGCTAGGATCACAAAAGAACTTTTGGAACTCCCACAAATTTCTCTTGTGATGTATGATCTAACTCACAAACCACCTGGCACCATTGAATGGGAATAGGGGAATGTCATAAGTTTTGATGGATAGGAAACGTGATTGAAATTTCCTACTTCCCATTAAGGGAGTAGGATCCACAAAATTGCCATTCCACCCATTGTGAGTTCAGGAAGGCGTTTTGCAAAAAAACCTTTATTTTCTTCTTCTGCTTTTGGATCTACTTTTTCTGCAGGGGCATTTGTATCAGCAGTGTTTGTCCCTTCCGTTTTTTCTTTGGAAGCAAATAATCCGGAAAAAAAACCTGGTTTCTCTTCTTCTTTCGGAGTTTCCCATTGGATAGGAAGGGATGTAACTTCCACTGCATTTTTCTTAAACGCTTGTTTGGTGCCATCACTCGATTCAACTAAAACATAGTTTGCTGTGGGAGTGGAAGTTTTGACGTTTTCTAATACTTCCTTAGTGGCTTTGACTTTAACAGTATCAGCAAGTAAAGAATGGAGGGAAAATGATAAAATTGTTACAAAAACAAATTTTTGGAGCTTCATATTTGCACTGCACTTTGGAAAAATGAAGCAAGCAATTTCATTTTTGGAAGAATTGTTACAATCCGATGAAAAGTGAATTCAGTTTCCATTTGACACCAAGCCTTCCTATTTTAGCCTATCCAAAGTCACGATTGGCGTCGTGGCCAAGTGGTAAGGCATGGCTCTGCAAAAGCTTGACCGCCGGTTCGAATCCGGCCGACGCCTAGTCTTACAACATACGCCTGGATGGTGGAACTGGTAGACACACAGGACTTAAAATCCTGTGGGAGTAATCCCGTGCGGGTTCGATTCCCGCTCCAGGTATGATTCGAACGATTGCGAGTCAAAAAAACGTAGCGACCCGGCGACGGCTTGGCGGAAGCCTGAGGCGAAGTTGGCCACATAGCCAAGGTGGTTAGACCGTAAAGCCATTTTGCTGAGGACAGGATGTCCGAAGTCGAGAGTAGGACGGGCTTGAGATCGAAAGGCCAGGATGGCAGAAGGTCGAAGCGATTCCCGCAGAAGCCTCTCTAGCAAACCAAACTCAAATCAACATTTCATCTTTTTCTACCCAAATGTAGTTTTCCTCTACGATTCAATCACAGTTGCCTTGCATGTGAATTCTTGGTAAGAGAGGCGCATCACCTTGCCAGCGATACAAAAAACCAAAATCTACAAATTCTGGCAATGTATTCTCGAATTCACGAGGGTCCACTTCGATCCTATGGTCATTCCCTGTGATTGGGATCGTGAACTTCCGAACAACCGATTCTACATGCACACGGTATTCTTTGTCTTGGTCAAAACTTTCACGTTTGCGAATTTCAATTGTAATTGAGTTTGGTAAGTAAGATTGTTTGTCTTTGTCCCAAAGGATTTCTAATCGGATTGGTTTTTGTCTTGGCTTTAGATTCCGCTTAAAGTTCATTTCTTTATCCAAACAACCTGAAAGTTTAAAATACAATTCCTTTGTCGGAAATGGTAGTGGGATAGGTGTTTTGGCATTGATGGACATTTGTGTCAGAGGGCTTGGAAAATTATCCTGAGTTCTTGTTCTATGAAGGCTTAATTCCTTGTTTTCTGTGCGACTCCAAAGGTAGGTAGCCGTGAGACTCAAACTGATCCATAATAGGGCGATCCCAAAGCTAAAGGGAACCATTCGAAACAAAGTGAGCCAAATGCCTTCCTTCATAAAATAACGTTTGAGATTTTGAGATAACAAAAACAAATCCATTTTTTGTGTAGGCATTAAAGCCAAAATACCCATAAAAGGTAGTAAAACTTCATCGTCTAACAGATAACATTGAAAACTACCCGCAATAATGATAACAAATATGCCAATATAAAAAAAGAAATGGCGAGGAACCAATTCCAAACTTCGTGTGATTGACCATAAAAATGCTATTGAAAAACAGAATGCGGTGACTCCACCCAATAGTATTCCATGCAAAAAATCAAAATGCGCATGGGATTTAGGTGTGATCATCAAATCATAATACAATTCAGGGATGGAATCCACAATTGGTATTGCAACATCAATAAAGGAAGTTTCGTAATTTCCTGCACCAATCCCAAGCCCAAAATGTTCTTTTAAGATAGAAAAATTCATTTTATGAATCCATACCCTTTGATTCTCTAACGAACGTTTAGCGAATATATCATCAATTGCCCTTTGGAATAACCAATTGGTATGATAAAAAAGGATCAAAATTGAAAGGATTAAAAAGGTAAGTGCAATGATCCAAGGGAATAATCTTTTGAAGGATGTTCTCCGTTTGTGTATGAGAAGAATCATTCCCAATAAAAAACCGATCCATATGGACCTACTTTGGTTTAAAAATAATAATACCAAACCCAAAGCAGAAAGTATCAAATTTCCAATTAAGAGAATCGAATGTTTTCTGATTACTCTTTTCTTTTGCACCAAACGAAACGTCATTACAAACACGGAAGGCAAGTAAACTGCCAAAAGACCTCCATAAGTGAGGTGGGTACTTTGGAAACCAATTGGTAAGTAAAAAGAAATCCCTTTTAACTCAGTGAGTAGGTGGGGTAGTCTTTTTCCTTCCACAT
This sequence comes from Leptospira bouyouniensis, assembly GCF_004769525.1. Classification (NCBI taxonomy): domain Bacteria; kingdom Pseudomonadati; phylum Spirochaetota; class Leptospiria; order Leptospirales; family Leptospiraceae; genus Leptospira; species Leptospira bouyouniensis. The sequence continues at coordinate 144,428 of NZ_RQFT01000011.1, forward strand.
AACGAAACCCATCCATCACAAAGGGAGCCAATCGGTAATGTGTTAATAAGGATACGACCCCAGAAAGGATGAGAAACATACCACCTATGATAACAAAAGACTTCAGTTTCTTTTTCTCTGCATTGTTTAGGTAGTTCTGGTGGAGTAATAATAACCCCATCCATGAATCACCAAACTCTGATTTGATGATGTTTTGCTTCCAATGGAAGGATTCTAAATGAAGGAGGGGGATGAGTAAAAAACTAAAATACAATCCCGCCCAAAAAATGAGAGGCAAAGGTAAACTTGGACATTCTTTTCTTTTTATATGGTCTAGGAACAAAAAGAAGAGGGATAACCCACAGGAGATTTGGCTAAGGCTAATGGAAAAAGGTGATACGACAAAAAAAACAGCCAGAAAAACAAAGGAAAACGTATGAAATGTTTCTTTCCCAATCATATTTGGTTAAAAGAATAGGTTTTAACTCCTATGGATGGCAAGAGAAAAAGAAAATTGTCGGTGGCCATCATCACCTTCAATGAAGAGAAAAATATTGGGGATTGTATCCGTTCGGTAGAATCCATTGCAGATGAAATCATCGTTCTAGACTCTTTGAGTACGGACCGAACGAAGGAAATTGCCACATCCTTTTCCAAGGTCCGTTTTTTCGAAGCTCCATTTCCTGGGCATGTCGAACAAAAAAATAAAGCAATCTCCTTTTGCCAAAATGATTGGATTCTTTCCCTTGATGCTGATGAAAGAGCAAATGATGTTTTACAAAAATCCATCACGACCTTTTTAGAAGCAGAAGAGGTCAGGTGTGATGGATTTAAAATTGCGAGACTCACGTTTCATTTAGGACGTTGGATTCGTTTTAGCGGTTGGTATCCACAACGTCGTTTCCGATTGTTCAAAAAAGAAAATGCAAGTTGGATCGGGGAAAACCCACATGACTTTATCGAACTAAAACCAGGTTCTATTGGGAAAGTGATGAAGGGTGATATTTTGCATTATAGTTTTACTGACTTCAGCCACCAAATCACAACTATTAATCAATTTTCTAGTATTGTTGCATACACTCGTTATGCGAAAGGAGAAAGGTTTTCCCTTTTGAAAACGTTATTCAAACCATTGGGGAAATTTCTGGAAATCTATTTATTTAAATTTGGATTTTTAGATGGAATTCCTGGACTTTGGATTGCCCTTGCTTCCTCATTTTCTACATTCCTCAAATATGCAAAACTCTATGAATTAGATACGTTGAAATTGGAAAGACCTTCCAATATTAGAAAAGACTATGGCAAAAAATAAATCCCAGTCCAAATCTGGCTTCTTAAAAAAACTTTTTTCCTTTTTCTCCAAGGGTCAAAACAAAAAAGAATTGGATCCTTCAAAAAGGAAAAAAGAACCAAAATCCTTTGCCATGGAATGGGCGGCGGCTTCTGAAAGTTGGAAAAAAAAACTCCCCACCAAACAAATCTCATCTGGTGTTGTCATTGAATCAAAAAAGTTTCGTTTGACCAAAACAAATGAAAAACTCTTTCGCATAGAAGGAGAAGATTATTCAATCATCCTCGTCACGGATAACCATTTGTATAAAAATAAAGATGGAAAATGGGCTGGAGTATTGTTTGTGGATGAAGGTTTGTTAAATCAGAATCTTGCAAAAGAAATTCGAAATTTAGATGATTTTTTAGACTTACAAGCCATTCCTAGAGCGGATTTATTTTTAGAATCAGATTCACCAAAAGAAGACTGGAGAATTGTCCTTGGTTGGGAACGATTTTGGCAAGAACAACTAATCTTACAGATCTCACCTAATTCACTGGCTCTTGTGATGCTTGCGATTGGGGAAGAGTGTAAAGAGTTTTTTATCAAAGTCGCAACGGAAAGACAAAAGAGACTTGTTCGTGATGAATTATTTTATTTGAATTTAGGAAATCATAACGATACCAATCCTCATTCCAAATCCAAAAATCTTTTTGGTTTTGGGAATGCCTTAAAAGAATTTGGATATAAGATCAATTTAATCAGAGAAAGAAGAGAAAAGGAATTAGAACATGGAGCATAGCCAATTAATTCAAACCCATATCGAAGAATCCATTCGAGTGAAAGAACAACTTCTTCCAACTCTTCTTCCAAACATTTCACAAGCGGGAAAGATCCTTGTTGAATCACTAAAGGCAGACGGAATTTTATACTTTGCAGGAAATGGAGGATCCAGTTGTGATGCTTCCCATATTGCTGCGGAACTAGTCATTCGTTATAAGTCAGGGAATGAAAGGAAAGCCATTCCTGCCATTGCGCTAAACAGTGATCAGGCGGTGCTCACTGCTTGTTCTAATGATTATGGATATGAGTTTCTATTCCAAAGGCAACTGGAAGCATTTGGTAAGTCAAAAGATGTATTTGTCGGACTTACTACTTCAGGCAATTCTAAAAATATCATACTGGCAGTGGAAGAAGCAAAAAAAAATGGAATGAAAGTGGTTCTACTCCTTGGTGGTGATGGCGGAAAATTAAAGGGGAAAGCCGATGTGGAAATCATTGTCCCATCCCACGTAACCGCAAGGATACAAGAATCCCATATTTTAATTGGACACATTCTTTGTAGTATCATTGAAAAGGAATTGTTTGGGCTTGATTGATTCTCCCATCATCCAAATCCAAAATGCCACACTTAAATCCAAAGAGGGGCACTTCATTTGGAAATCAATCGGACTAAATATCCAAACAGGAACCATTCACGGAATTATCGGTGAATCTGGGTCTGGGAAATCAACTCTTGCTTTGGCATTGTTTTCCATTTTACCAGAAGGATACCAATTGACGTATGATACCTTTTCGGTTTTAGGTGAGTCAGTTTTCTCAGATCATTTTCATGAGAAACCAAATTTATTCCTCGTTCCGCAAAATCCCAATTTAGCATTCCATCCCTATCGTACCATCGAGAGCCAAATCACAGATTTTTTAAAGTTATCGAAATTATCCCACATAACAGTAGAAACAGTTTTAACTTATTTTGATCAACTAGCGATCTCTCGTACACATTGGAAACAATATGCAAAAAATCTTTCAGGAGGGGAAAAACAAAGGATTCTACTGGTTCTTGCTTTCCTGCGTCATCCAAAGATATTAGTCTTGGATGAACCAACAACAGGGCTTGATGCATTTTCCGAAAAAATTGTCTTGGAAACTGTGGAAAAATTAGCAAAATCGGGTATGACAGTTGTTTTTATTACACACGAGCTTCGGATCGTCGCAAGTCTGGCATCCCAAGTTACGATAATGAAAGAAGGGGAAGTTGTCGAATCACTTCCCATTTCAAACCAACAATTGGAGCCAAATTCAGAATATGGAAAACAACTTAAGGAAGCCTCCGTTTTATTTCAGTAATTGGTTTTTCCTTTTTGTTTTTTGTGTTTCTTTTCCTATTTTTTCTCAGTCTCAGATTTCCCTTCGATCCATTGATTTAACTTCCTATCCCAATGTAAAATTACGACTCCATGTTAATGGAGAATTGGATCTAAGCGGTTATACACTCTCGGAACAATTAGGAAATACTGCACGGTTTACCGATGGTTTTCAATTATCTCGTTTTGAAAAAAAGAATCCTTTGTATTTATCCATTTCAATACCAAGTTATACGAATTCAGAAGATAGACGTTGGTTACTCACTCTTGTCAACCAACTAGTGAAGGTATCAGAACAAAGTGGTGGCCAAGCGAAACTTCATATCCAATCGGATGATAAATTTCATGTATTTGAAAGGATTCGATCCCAAGTTTTGGATGTTTCGTTTCCATTTCCTAAGGAAAAAATCCCTCAGTTTCCAATACGCAATTGGGAAAAGTTAGTTGGTTCAATTCCAAAGAACGAAACTAGTGAAGATCATATTCTATTACTTGTTAGTTTTTCGAAAGAATGGCCAGACCGATTTGAAATTCCTGAATTCGCAAAACAAATTCGAGAGAAAGGTCTGAAACTCATTGTCCTTTCTCCCCATTCATTGGAAGCAAATAAACTAGTAAGTTATGCGAAGGGTGATTTTTATCCCATATCAAAACAAGAAAGTTTTGAATCTTTATTTTTGAATTTAAAAGAAACCATGAGTCCAGATTTGGAACTTTCCTATATTTCACCTTGGAAATTATCCTTATGGAAAGAAAATGAAGTGAATGGTTCCCTTACATCGGTTCCCACTGGTATCCAATTTGGATTCCAATATGAAATCACTCCATTCCAAACTCTATATTTAAAAATTTCTGACCCTTTTGTTTTTTTCCCTGTGAGTTTATTTTTAATTTGTTTGTGTATCGCTTCTCTCTATTACTTACGAGGTTTTGAACAAACTAATGCTGATCAGGTGCGCCAACCTTCTTTAACTCCTGTCTCGAATGTTGAAAATCTGGAACGTAGGGATGAGTTAGAAGTATATGACAGGATGTATGGTGAAACATTGGAGAAGGCAGCAAAGGATCGCGAAATTGCCCTTGCAACTAAAGAAAGGACAATTTTACCAGGGACATCCTATACTTATGCTGTCATCCAAGTGAGGGAAGGAAACCAATTGTATGATCCAATTCCACTTCAATGGTCAGAAATGACCATTGGTAACTTTGAGTCCAACCATATTGTACTGCATGACCCAACTGTGTCTGGTCTCCATGCCAAAATAAAAAATCGCAAAGGGAAATATATATTGTTTGATTGTGTTTCAGAGGGGGGTGTATACTTAAACGGTAGAAAATTGTTACGCCCTAAAGTCTTGCACAATTTGGACGAAATCCAATTAGGAAAATCAATTCTTACATTCCGAGGGAGATACTGACATGTTAGAAATGAAGAAACTTCTAAAACGAATCAGTCTCCTCTTTTCCTTTCTGGTGATTTTTTTCAATTCTTATTGTTCAGGTGAAACTTCCAACAATGATGCAGCTACTTCACTTTTCCTAGCAAAAGAAACAGGAGAAAGCGGTTGTACTGTCGCGGGACTTGGTTCTCAACTGAAAGCCGGTTATACGGGTATCACTACCACTTCCCAAGCTGTTTCATTTTTGCTCGCTGGTGATACGTATTACGCGGTGATGCAAATCAAGGGGGCACAAATCGGAACAAGAGTTGTTCTCTCTCGGTTGACAAAAGTTGCCGTGTATACTTCTACCAGTTGTCCCCTTGAATTGAATATTGCACCTCTTGCAAAAGAAGGAACCGAATACACAAAAACGGACGGCACTCAAACCATCATCAATTTTACAAAAGCGGGGAGTTACCTTTTGTATGTGTACCAAAAGGAAAGTGGAACCGCGAATCCTCTCTCTGTTCTCACGGATGGGACTGCAGTCCAAACAGTGTCTGATTCTGACCTTGCCGATTTATTAAACGGTGGTTCTACAAAAACATACAAATTTGCATGTGCCATCGGTGGTGGGGTTTGTCAAAACTACTATGGTTATTTGACAAGTTGCCTTTCGGGGACCAAACAAACCGCCAAGTGCACAGAAACAAGTGTGGTTGGATCCTGTAAGGTAACTCAATCCAGTGTGGGGTATATCATCAGTGTTTATACAGCGCCACTGACAGGTGGAGGTGGGGGAACTGCTGCCACACATTGTTCAGGAATCTCTGGCAGTTATGTCGACGGCTCAACTGTCCAAACACCTTAAGAATCAATCTATTTTTTCAAATTCCCTGGACACAGACCCCCATGTCCGAGTTATGACTGGAAGTGGGGGAGTCTAGTTATGAAAACCATGTTCGAGAAGATTTGGAATGACCATTTGGTGCACGAGGATGATGGGACCTGTCTCATCTACATTGACCGCCACCTCGTCCACGAAGTAACTAGCCCACAAGCCTTCGAAAGTTTGAAACTGACAAATAGAAAAGTCAGACGCCCTGATGCAACCTTTGCGACGATGGATCATAACGTATCCACAAGGACAAGAGATTGGAAATCAGTGGATCCCATTTCTGTTTTGCAAATGCAAACGTTAATGGATAATTGCAAAGAAAACGGAATTACATTATTTGATATCAATCACCCTGACAATGGAATCGTACACGTTGTGGCTCCAGAACTTGGGCTCACTCATCCTGGTATGACGATTGTTTGTGGGGATTCTCATACGGCAACTCATGGTGCTTTTGGTGCTCTTGCTTTTGGAATAGGAACATCTGAAGTAGAACATGTGCTCGCTACCCAAACCCTAGTCCAAAAGAAACCGAAAACATTGGAAATCCGAGTTGATGGAAAACTTTCTCCCTTAGTTTCTGCAAAAGACATCGTCCTTGCTATCATCGGAAAAATTGGAACGGACGGAGCAACAGGTTATGTCATCGAGTTCACGGGCGAAGCAATTCGCTCACTCAGTATGGAAGGTAGGATGACCATTTGTAATATGGCAATCGAAGCTGGTGCAAGAGCGGGTCTTATCTCTCCTGATGAAACAACAATTAACTACATTAAGGGTCGTGATTATGCACCAAAAGGTGAAGCATTTGAATTAGCAGCTGCTAAATGGAAGGCCTATGCCACTGACCCTGGTGCCAAGTTTGATAAAACAGTCACACTCAATGCAAATGAAATTGCGCCAATGGTATCTTGGGGAACTTCTCCAGGACAAGTGATCCCAGTCACTGCAACAGTGCCTAGTCCTAATGATTTTTCAGATCCAGTACAGAAAAAATCAGCTGAATCAGCCCTTGCCTATATGGATTTAAAACCAGGCCAAAAACTTTCGGATGTAAAAGTGAATAAAGTATTCATTGGATCTTGTACCAATTCAAGGATCGAAGACTTACGCGTTGTCGCAGAGACTGTCAAAGGGAAAAAAGTCAGTAAAGATGTCGAAGCAATCATCGTGCCAGGTTCTGGCCGAGTGAAACGCCAAGCAGAAAGTGAAGGCCTTGATCAAATTTTTATCGAAGCTGGCTTCCAGTGGAGGAACCCAGGTTGTTCGATGTGCCTTGCGATGAATGATGACGTATTGTCCCCGGGTGATCGTTGTGCTTCAACCTCCAATAGAAATTTTGAAGGAAGGCAAGGGAAAGGTGGGAGAACCCACTTAGTAGGACCAGCAATGGCTGCCGCTGTAGCGGTAGAAGGTCACTTTGTAGACATTCGGGAGTGGAAATAAGATGAAAGCATTTACAAAATTAAAAGGGATCGCAGCCCTTCTTGACAAAGCCAATGTTGACACAGACCAAATCATCCCAAAGCAGTTCCTTCGTAAAATTGAAAGGTCTGGTTTTGGAAAACATTTGTTCCATGATTGGAGATTTTTAGACGATGCAGGCCAAAAACCAAACCCTGACTTTGTCCTGAATGCACCTAGATACCAAGGCGCCACGATCCTTGTCACTCGTGATAATTTTGGATGTGGTTCATCCCGCGAACATGCACCTTGGGCGTTAGAAGATTATGGGTTTCGAGCGATCCTTTCTCCATCATATGCAGATATTTTTTACAATAACTGTTTCAAAAATGGAATGCTCCCGATTGTTTTACCTGAAGCTCAAATTGAAGAAATTTTCCAAACAATCGACAAAAAACCTGGTGCTAATTTAGAAATCGATTTGGAAAACCAAGTTGTCGTGACAGAAGAAGGAAAAAAATATCCTTTTGAAGTCGATGCTTTTCGCAAACATTGCCTTCTCAATGGTTTGGATGATATTGGACTTACCCTTCAAAAAGCAGATTTTATTCAAAAATTTGAAGAAAAGAACCAAAAAGAAGTTCCCTGGTTGTACAGAAAGAGTGTATAATTAGTCCCATGAAAAAGTTATTCTTAACTCTTAGTTTTTTGATGTTCGTTACCAGTGTTTTTGCAGATGAACTTTTAATCCAAGACACCAAACAAGGATTAGGCAAAGAAGCAATCCGTGGAACAACCGTTGTTGTCCACTATACAGGTAAGTTAACCAATGGTAAAGTTTTTGACTCGTCTGTCGACCGTGGGGAACCATTTAGTTTCCAACTCGGCCAGGGCCAAGTGATCCAAGGATGGGAACGTGGGATTGTGGGAATGAAAGAAGGTGGGAAAAGAAAACTTACCATTCCACCTAAATATGGTTATGGGGAAAGAGCTGTTGGTCCAATTCCTGCAAACTCGACTCTCGTTTTTGACGTAGAATTGATAAAAGTAAAATAAATGATCGATCCAATTTCCAAAGGAATAGACGACTTTGGCAACAGTTTGTTGCAAGCCCTCAATAATGTACAAGGTATCTTTGGAAAGGAACTTTCCGTTGCCAAACCAATTAAAGACAATGTTTTGCAATTGATTGGCAACACACCTCTCATTCGTTTGAATCGAATTGGCTCTGAATATTCAGGATTACAGTTTTATTTAAAAGCTGAATTTTTAAATCCGACAGGTTCTGCCAAAGACCGTACCGCCATTGCAATGGTGTTAGACGCTGAAAAACGTGGAAAACTAAAAAGAGGAATGCCCATCATCCTTTCTGGGGCAGGTTCTTCATCGGTGAGTTTTACCTGGATCGGAAAAGTGAAAGGATACCCTGTGTATTGTTTGGTACCACTAACAACTTCACCAGAACGTGTCCAACTCCTTCGCAGTTATGGTGCAGAAGTCACTGTCACCAATGAATCGGATCCCTTGAAAATAATGGAACTTGCGGAAGCAAAAGCAAAAAAATTGGGAGGTTACATTCCTGATGAGTTGGAAAATCCAGCCAACCCCAATTTCCATTTCAAAACAACAGGGCCTGAAATCTGGCGCGACTTACAGGGGAAAGTGGGAGCTGTGATTTCTGCTCCTGGTTCTGGTGGCGCTATTACTGGGATTGGGCGTTACCTCAAGTCACAAGACAGAAGGGTAAAGGTGATCATAGCCGGGAAACAAAACTCTCCCTTTATGGAATATGGGAAAACTGACAATCCTAAAGAACGTGAAAGGATTCGTTTACCAGCCGTTTATGACCCAAAACTCATCGATCATTATTTTCATGTCACAAAAGATGAAGCGTTGCACTTACAAGCGGATTTGTATGAAAAAGAAGGGATTTTTGCAGGTCTTACAACAGGAACTGTGATCACAGGAGCTTTACGATTTTCTGAAACATTATCAGAATCAGAAAAAAATGATAGGAACCCCTTTAATATTGTTATTTTATCTCCCGATAGAGATTAGTATTTTTCGCTAAACAGCTGTTTGATTTCTTCAATGGAACTTCTTGCAACTGTTTCGCCTAACTCAATGAATTCTTTGCTCCTCCAAAACTCAAACCAATTAGAATTTGGTAGGATTGGATTTAAATACACATCAGCTTCCTGAGCACTGTACTTTCCAATTCGGTATTGCAGTGAATACAAACTGTTCACAATGATATCGAGGACATTCAAATTTAACATTTTATTTGTTTTCATTTCGTCTTTCGAACTGGGCATTGAATTGATGGCGATAATCTTTTGGATTCCTTCTTGGGTGAGGGCCGAAACCGGAAGCGGATTTACAATCCCACCATCGACATAGGTTTTACCATTTTCTTGCGGTTGGGGGACAAAGACCCCTGGGATGGAAATACTTGCCATGACTGCATCCAAAACTTTTCCTTCTGATAAAACGATTTCTTGCCTTGTGGAGATATCGCAGCTGATGAGTCGAAGTTTGATGGGTAGGTCTTCAAAATACAAATCACCAAGATACTTTTCAAGAAGGGTCCGTACATGTTTGCCATGCAATAATCCTTGGCCAGGAAATGATAAGTCCACTAATTTGAACATTTTGAATAGACTATCAATTTCTCCGAGTAAGGGAAGGATCCCTTTATAACCGAGTCCACTTGCCCAAAAAGCGCCGATGATGGCACCAATACTTGTACCAGCGATCATATCAGGAATGATCCCTTCTTCTTCCATAACTTTCATGATCCCCACTTGAGCAAGGCCAAGGGCAGCACCTCCGCCAAGTGCTACACCCATTTCCACTCCTGAAAGTTCTCTCGCTTTTCGGCGTATAAAAATTTCCCATTTTCCGTGGTCTAAAATTTCTTGGATGTTTGTTTCATGGTAGAGGATTTCATTTTCCTTTGCGTCCTTTGTAATGGAATCACAAAGGTTTGATTCTGACTTTGCCGAAACTAAATTTTCAATATGATCAGCTTCCTCAATTAAGAGTTGTTTGAGGTTTTCATCTGTATCAGGGAACACTTCTAAAAAAATAAACGAATGGCTGGCATAGTGTTTGCCTAATGTTTCTTTGATCCGATCGGCATCTTTGAACTTATAGGATTTTGTTTGAGGAGAAGTTGAGTTTCCATTTTGTGCAAAATGAAGGATAACCGATTTTTTTCCCGATTCTCTTTCAATGGTGTTCACAAGTTCATTCGCAAATTGGTTTTTCGTGACCGAATCAGAATGAACAAGGCAAATGACTGAATTACGAAAGTATTCTTTGCCACCAAGTAGTTCACCACGTAAAGACTTTGTGAGCATCTTAGAAAATGTGATGGAAAGATAAGGAATCTTTTGGATGAGTTTTTGGAATTCTGATTGAGATAAAACTAAAAATCGGGATTCGCTGACTGTAACGGCTGTATGGTTGTGTTTTTCCCCTGTTAGGAGGGATTGAATTCCAAAATATTCTCCCTTTTTTAAGTATTGAACTTCTTCCTCACGTTTTCCCTCGCCTTTTTTAGGAAGGAACAATTTGATTCCACCGGACAAAATCAAAAATAAACTTCGGTCACTATCTCCTGCTGTAAAAAGGATTTCATCTCTCTCGCGTTCGACGATATGCACCGACTCGGCCACCCAAGTTTTTTCTTTTTTGGAAAGACTGCGGAAAAGGGGTAAACTCGATACGAGGTGGATTTTGCCTTCAAGATCTTTCATATGTTGCCTTTTCCACCAGGGTTTCAGAAAGGAAAGGAAGAGAAATTGCGATTTTTTAAGTTTTTCAAAAAAATTCATTGACTACTTGTATGTTAAGTAGTAACTGTATGTATAGCAAACAGGAGTCTATATGATTACACATTTGAAAATTAAGGATTTTGCCCTTTTTGAATCTTTGGAACTATCCCTTTCGGATGGTCTCACTGTCTTCACTGGAGAATCTGGTGCTGGAAAATCATTAATTTTCGATGCATTGGCTTCACTTTTTGGTGGTCGTTGTTCCACTGCTAACATCAGGCAAGGGAAAGATCGTTATTCCTTACAAGCAGTGCTTTCTCTTTCGGGTCAAAACTTAGCCAAAGACTATTTGATGGAACAAGGGTTTCGTTATACTGGTGACGAAATCCTCATCACAAAAGAACTGATGAAAGATGGAAAGGCAAGGGTCAAAATTGGCGAGAGCCTTGCTTCCACGACCCATTTAAGGGAACTCGGAAAAACAATGGCCGAGATCCATTGCCAAAACGAACAACTCTTCCTGCTCGAAAAATCCAACCAATTGGAATTTCTCGATCGATTTGGGAATTTAGAGTCTTTGAAGTTCAAATTTAAGTCATCACTGCAACAGTACAGACATTGGAAACAGAAACTATCGGATTTCGAAGAAACAAGGAAAACGATGTTGAAACGAAAAGAAATTTTGGAATACGAAGTGGAAGAAATCGAAGCCATTTCACCTAAGGAAGGTGAAGAAGAAAGTTTGAGTTCGGAGGAGAGTTTACTTGCCAACGGTGAAAAACTTGCGGAAAACTATCGTTTGGTGTTAGAAGAACTTTCTGAAAAGGAAAATTCGATTTTAAAAGTATTCCCAAGTCTCATCCATGCCATCCAAAAAGTAACCATCCTTATCCCTGAAAAGAGAGAAATGTTAGAGGAATGGGAAGATGTTTATGACAGACTCAAATCCTTAAAGTCAGTGATCCGAGAGGAAGAAGAAGAACTTTTTTTTAGCCCAGAGAGACTCGATATGGTGCAAGCAAGGTTGCAAGACCTTAAAAAATTGAAGAAAAAATACAATGTGAGTATAAGCGAAATCAATCAACTTCTCGATGAAAAAAAATCGGAACTGGAACGTTGGAAAGAACAAGCAGGAGATGAAGATTTCCTTAGAATCAAAAAAGACCAATGCCTTTCCGAACTAAAAGAATTAGGTTTCCAACTTTCCAAACTCAGAAGGAATGCCATTTCCCAATTTGAGGAAGAAGTACAACGGGAAATGTTTGATTTGGGACTCGAGGGAGGAAAACTCCAAGTGGTCCTTCGTTGGGAGGAGAATCCAGAAGGGGAAGTGGAAGAAGGCTCAAAGTCCTATTTCCTTTCAGAATCAGGACTCGATCAGATTGAATTCTATTTTAGCGCCAATCCAGGAGAAAAACCAAGGCCATTGCGAAAAGTAGCCTCGGGTGGGGAATTATCTCGTGTGATGCTTGCCCTTCGGAGCGTCCTTGGCAAACAGGCGCCATCCCCTCAGATGTTAGTGCTTGATGAGGTGGATACAGGTCTTGGTGGTGAGGCAGCTGAGGCAATGGCTACCAAGCTTAAAAAATTAGCACGAAATTCTCAAATCCTCCTAATCACCCATACCCAACAAGTCGCGGCTTCAGGGGACCATCAAATTAAGATCGAAAAACGACAAGAAGGTGGTCGCACCGTCTCCGAAGCCTCTATTTTGGACTTTGAAGAGAGAAAAAGAGAGCTAGCTCGAATGATCGGTGGAAAACAAGTCACTTCGGCAGTCCTAAAGGCGGCTACTGATCTCTTGATGAAAAAAGCTGGTTAGTCCTTTAAAAATAGTATTTGGCGAAAAAGGTAAGACTGAAAACTCTATTCGTAATCCTCCAATGGGGTCTCATTCATGTCTTTTCCTTTCGCCAAATCAGATTCAATCATTTCATCGGTTCCACCGCAAACCATACCGATCCTTATCATACTTGTGTCCATCGTTGGTTTTACCATCATTGTGGAACGCCTTGTATACTATTGGAGATTAAAAAGTATCCCTCAAGACCATTTTCGGAGAGTCCGAGAACTTGCCCGTGAAGGGAAGTGGGATGATGCAAGGGATGTGCTAAGTCAAGAGGTTCAATCCCCTGCGGCAGTGCTTCTTCGGATGGCTTTTGATCTCAAACGACGAGGTGTTTCATTTTGGGAAGACGACATACGTCAGGAAGGATTCCGCCAAATTTTTCTCATGGAGCGTTACCTGACGGGTCTTGGTACGATTGCAACGATTGCTCCGTTACTCGGTGTACTTGGAACGGTGATTGGAATTGTACGTTCGTTTGCTGAGGGTGCTGGAACTCAAGGTGCAGAAGTTGGTATTTCCGAAGCGCTCATTACGACAGCGATGGGTCTTGCCATTGCAATCCCCGCTTATATTTTTTATAATATATTCTCTCGAATGAAGGAAGAAAAAATTACGGAAATGGAAAACGTAACGGATCTTGTACTCCCTCATTTGAATAAATAATAATCAAAAAATGAAATTTCGCAAAGCAACAAAGTCATTCAATACCATCGAACTTGCTCCACTGATCGATGTGATTTCCTTTATTGTAATCTATTTTTTGATGAATGCTACATTGGAAAAAAATACAGCATTAAAAGTGGAACTACCTAGATCTTCAAGTGTCGCAAAAGAAAAACAAAAAGATGAATTGGTGATTACTGTCGATAAACAAGGAAAAATTTATTTAGATCAAAATTCGGAACCTGTTGCATTAGAAGGTCTCACCGAAAAAATTAATGGATTTTTGGGTCCTGAAAAGGAAAGAGATCCCAAAAAAAACAAAGTTATCATTCGCGGGGATGGTGGTGCATCTTACCAAGTTGTAGTTAAGGTGATTGATGCAGTGAATGCAGCAGGTGTTAGTCGCTTTAATTTAGCTATGGTAAAAGGCACATCAAAGTAATTTTTGAACGCTCGTAAAAACTTAAAACTCTTCAGCTTATTTTTTCTCTCTTTGCTATTTTTGTTCTCAGCAGAGTGGGTTTCTTTATGGTCAAATCGTTCTGTTTATATCGATAAAGTTATCACAAAGATAGAGTTTAAAGGGAATATAAATACTTCATCGGACGATATCTTGGATTTAATGGATATGCGTCCAGGTGTTCAATTGTCTCAAGGTTTACTCAATGCCGATATGAGGGCACTCTTTGTATCTGGTTTTTTTTATCACATCGACATCCAGGGGGAAGCGGATGGCGATGGTGTAAAAATCTTAGTCATCGTAAAAGAGCGGCCAAGAGTAAAAGATATCGATTTTATAGGTGCTGATGAAGTTTTTCCTTCTGACCTTAGAGATAAAATACCACTAAAAGAAAATGAAGTAATCACACCCAAAAAAGTAACTCTTTCCAAAGAAGTGATTTTGAAAAAATATCGGGATGAAGGATTTTTTCTCGCTTACGTAAGATTTGAAACGGAACCAGTAAACCCAGAAACAAATACGGTTAAGGTGAAGTTTATCATTGATGAAGGAGAAGAGATCCCTGTTAGTAAGATCAATATCTTCGGAAACAATGAAATTGATACTTATGATATCCAAGGTATCATGGATTTGAAAGAAAGTGGTATCATTGAATCGGGAGTTTTTAAGGAATCTGCTTTTGAATCAGACAAACAAAAAATCGCAGCGTATTTGAAATCCCGTGGTTATGTAGATGCTGAGATTAGTAATGAAGGTACTAATTGGGAAATCCGTTGGGAAAATCCTAAGAAAAAAGACAAACGTGTCGTCATTGTAAACTTTAAGATCATTGAAGGGGAACAATATTTCTATAATGGATATACTACCAATCATGATTTGACCATCGCTCCCAATGGGATGCCACAATTTCTAAACAAAGAAAATAATCCAATTGGTACGCCGAAAGAAGAATGGGCTCCGGTTTATCCTGTTAAATTTTTAGAAGACCAATATGAATTTGCACCTGTTGACGTGGGTGAAGTTTTTGATGAGACAAAATTCCAAAAAGATAGGGCCTCGATTAACGAAGCATATTCGGCAAAAGGTTACCTTTTTGCACAGGTAATTCCTCGAAGAAAGGTTGTCGAATTGAGTGATGCATCAATATCCAGATATGAAAATTGTGATAAACGAGGTGGTGCTGATGCAGTTGCTGATTGTAATGAAGAATACAATCGATTGAATATTGCAAGACTTCGGAAAATTTACGAAGAAGAACCGAAGTTACGTGGTAAAAAATTCATTCATGTTGATTTTACCATTCGTGAAAATAACTTAGCTTTCATTGAAAATATTATCATTAAAGGAAATAAAAAAACACAAGACCGAGTTATCCGCCGTGAACTTTTATTCAAACCTGGTGATTTATTCAATTCGTCACTTGTCAATCGTTCCAGAGAAAGGATTTTTAACTTAGGTTATTTCAAAGAAGTTAACTTTAATATGAGACCTGGTTCTGATGAGACAAAAATGAATTTGATCATTGAACTAGTGGAACAGCCAACAGGTACTGTTTCTATGGGTGGTGGTTACGGAACAATTACTGGATTTTCTATCTTTACTCAGTTAGGTGAAAACAATTTAAATGGAACTGGCCAACAGATTACAGGAAGGGTAGAGTTTGGTCCCATCCGAAGATACCTTCAAATTTCTTGGACAGAACCTTGGTTTTTGGACAAACCTTGGTCTTTAACACTATCTGCATTTTATTCTTCTCGAACTTTATTTGTCGGTGCCACTTCGATTACAGAAAATAATAACCAGGGGATCAAGGAAGTAGCTTCCTATGAAAGGTCAGGGGTTGGTGTGAGTGCTGGTATTGGGCATCGATTTCTCATCAACTGGACACATTTTCATCGTTATTCACCTTCGTTTTTTGCATCAACGAGACCTACATCTCTTGTGTCAGACCAGGTACTTGCGGAGGTGGATCGTGGTTGGCAATTTAGGTCTCAGCTAACAAACGGTATTGCCTATGATAGCCGTGATAACATATTTAATTCAACACAAGGTTTTAACTTAATTTTTTCAGTCGATAACGTTGGACAGTTTCTTGGCGGAGAAAGTCATTTTGACCAATTTAGTCCAATCTTAGAATACTACCATACTTGGTTTGATTATACATTCTTTGGATTGATTCGTAAAAACGCACTCCGTAGGTGGAGAGTTGTCCAACAATTTCGAACTTCATCAGTTTTTACCTTTGAGAGAACTCCTAAATATAGAAACCAAGATAAAGAACGAATTCCCTATATCCAAGTACAAGATCGTTTGTTCCTTGGAGGTTATGAATCTCTCCGCGGATGGTTTTTTGATGATAAGTACTATCCAGACGAATGGAAAGATGGAGCTGCAAGTAGGGTTTTATTTACTTCAGAATTACGATTTCCAATCGAACCTTCTTTGTTGTGGTTTGTTATCTTTTTTGATGCAGGGTCAATGTATGAACAAATCAATCGTGCTGTTGGAGAAAGAAAAGAATTCTTCAAAAATTATGATAGTTTAGTGGCTTCGCAAAGGTATTCAGAACCAATCGAAACCTACTTATTCGAAAATTATAATTCATTCGGTAAAAAAATTCCTGATTCTCCTTTGGTTGTCAATGATCCAGGAAACTTAGTTTTATCGAGTAAAAACCTTTCCATGTCAAACTTTCGGTTTTCATGGGGTTTTGGTTTACGGATTCAAATTCCTGTTTTACCACTTCGATTGTACTTTGCCCAAAGGATTCGATATACGGGTGTGGAAGACAGACCTTTTGGTTTATATCCTGATAATAATAGTTTTCAGTTTGTTTTTGGTATTGGGGATATGCGATTCTAAGTGGAGTTAGTTGGTCTAAATTCGGAACAAAAACTAGCTGTTGAATCTGTTGATGGTCCCTTACTAATTTTAGCTGGAGCAGGCTCTGGAAAAACAAGAGTCATTACTTACAGAATTGCCAATCTCATTCTGAATCATAACGTATATCCAAATCAAATTTTAGCCGTCACATTTACAAATAAAGCAGCAGAAGAGATGCGATCCCGTTGTCGCAGCCTTTTGCCATCTGGTTCGTATGAACCCTTTGTTCGTACTTTTCACTCCTTGTGTTTGTATCTTTTACGGCGAGAAGGAAAAGTTTTAGGACTTGGTAGTAATTTCACAGTTTATGATAGTGATATGCAAGAATCACTCATTAAAGAAATTCTTAAGTCAAAGGAAATGGATACAAAAGAGTTTCGACCTTCCAGTCTCGCTAATCAGTTTTCTCAAGCAAAGGATTCATTTTTAACGGCAGAAGAATTTGCCAAAAAAAAAGCCGACGATGCGTATACAAAATCAATCGCGTCTGTCTTTTTAGAATATGAAAAACGAAAAAACCTAAGGAATGCCTTGGACTTTGGAGATTTAATTCTAAAAACTGTTATATTGTTTCGAGATTTTCCAGTCATTTTGGAGAAATACCAAAGGTTATGGAAATACATCATGGTAGATGAATACCAAGATACGAACAAAATCCAATATCATTTAGTACAATCACTTTCGTCTTATCATAAAAATTTATGTGTTGTAGGAGATGATGACCAATCGATTTACTCGTGGCGTGGTGCTGACATATCCAATATTCTTAACTTTAAAAAAGATTACCCCGAGGCGATAGTTGTTAAATTAGAAGAAAACTATCGTTCCACAAAAACTATCATTGATTCGGCAGCGGCTTTAATTTCGCATAACAAAAACCGTACGAGCAAAACCTTGAGAACTGAAAATCCGATGGGTGATAAAATCAAAATGACCTCTTATCAAAATGAAATGGAAGAGGCAGAAGGTATTGTTCAGAAAATACAAGCTGGTGCGAGAAAAGGGCAAAAGTATTCCAATTTCGCAATTTTTTATCGTACGAATTCTCAATCTAGATATTTTGAAGAGGCACTTAGGAAACGAGCAATTCCTTATAAAATATTTGGAGGGTTTCGATTTTTTGATCGAAAAGAGGTTAAGGATTTAATTGCATATTTGTCAGTAGTGGTAAATCCAGTAGATTCCACATCCTTATTACGTATCATCAATTCACCTCCAAGAGGAATTGGTGATACAACAGTTAATCGACTATTGTCTTATTCGGTGAAAGAAGGTGTCTCTTTATTTGAATGTTTAGGAAAACAAATTCCTGAAATTAAAAAAGGTACGATTCAAAAATTATCTTCATTATACCGGATGTTCGAATCAGCGATGGAAGATTTGGGAAAAAAAACTCCTTCAGAGATTGCTTATGATGTATTAGAACATTCTGGTTATCGCGAATTTTTAGAAAACGAAGGGACTGAAGATTCATTTTCTCGGCTTTCAAATTTAAATGAATTTGTGAATGCATTGAAAGAGTTTGAAGAATCCAATCCTGAAGCAAGTTTAGAGGAATATTTAAGTAGTATTTCACTGATTACAAGCGAAGATAATACGAAGGACCTTCCTGATTATGTTATCCTAATGACTGTTCATAACGCAAAAGGACTTGAATTCCATCATGTATTTATGGCAGGAATGGAAGAGGGAACGTTCCCACATTTTTTGTCCATTGATTCTTTTGATGGATTAGAAGAAGAACGTAGATTGGCATATGTTGCCATCACTCGAGCAAGAAAAAATTTAGAAATTAGTTATTCTCGTTTTACTCGTAAATTTGGAGAAGTTGATGCCAGGCTTCCCTCCCAATTTTTAGAAGAGTTACCTAAGGAAAATTTAGAAGGGGAATTTACAGAGAATCGATATGGGGTCCGAAGACCGGATGCCACTCCTCGAGCTGAACGATTTCAAAAATCAGAAGAGAAGTTTGAATCAGTACAAGCAAAGTCAGGAGATGGTGAATTTCAAGTTGGCACAAAAGTTAGACATAAAGTGTATGGAGAAGGCCGCATTCTAAGTATTTCAGGATCTGGTGACAATCGAAAGGTAGAAGTACGTTTTGGTTCTCATTTGGATAAAAAATTCTTATTGGCATATACACCGTTAGAGATAATATCATGAGGAATTAGGGGTAAGGTTATGAGTTCATTTTTTAAGTTCATTTTTTTAATCTGTTGCTGTGTTACTTTTTTATATTCGCAACAAAACTCTGGTTTGGCGGAAGAGTTCTCAAAGCTTGAAGACCATCTGCGGAACCCAAAACTTACTGAAGAACAAAAGAAAAAAAACTTTGAATCAAATATGGTAAGTTCTGTTCGAAGTACTTTGTCGAAACGATTTGCCAATCCAAAGAAGGAATTAAAGGAATTAAAATTCCAAGACCTCCAATCAGAACGACGAGAGGGCACAAATACATTTTACGTTAAATATAAAAATTATTACTTTCAATATCTATTTCCAGTGGATCCAGAAACTTATGTTACTTCACCTTCGGAAGAAATTGTTTTAGAAAAACCAGAAGGATTGGATTTGGGATCTAACGCACATAAAGAAGAAAAAAAGAATTAACAATTCCTATAAAAGGACGGAATGGAAGAACAAGATTTTCATGAAGTATGGCGGTGGGTTCTATCAGTAGGAGATTCCATCTTAAAGATTTATAAATCCGATTTTCAAATCCGTGATAAAGGTGGGAATGATCCAGTCACTGAAGCAGATTTATTTGCTAGTGAATTTTTATTAGATAAAATTTCGAATCGATTTCCCGGACATGGTTTTTTGTCCGAGGAAAAACTCGATTCATCATCAAGATTGGACAAAGAGTGGGTTTGGATTTTGGATCCAATTGATGGCACCCGTGAATTTGTTAAAAAAAATGATCAATTTGCTTTAAGCCTCGGACTTGTTCGGAATGGAGAAGCGATTTGGGGTATAATTTTTAATCCAGCGACGGGTGAATTTTTTTCGAAAGGGAAACATTGTTTTTTCGCAAAACTGCAAACCCCCTTTGCGACGGAGGAAAATTTCAGAACATTAGTCGTTGAAAGTAGTTCCATATTACACCCATTACAAGATGAGATAGAGCTCAAAAAAAAACCAATTCTTCTTGTTTCGTTTTCTGAAATGAAAGAAGGGCTTTTTAATGATCCATTCTGGAACGAGGCTTTTGAAATTCGTTCTATGGGAAGTATTGCCTATAAATTAGGATTACTTTCTGCAGGATTTATTGATTTGATTGTATCGTTAAAACCTAAAAATGAATGGGATATTTGTGGTGGAATCGCATTACTTGATGAAGAAAATTTCACCTATTTTCCATTAAAAGATAAACCTTATTCCTTTAACCAAAAAACAACTTTATCCTTTGGATTAGTCGCAGGTAAAAAAAAGGCAGTGGAGTACCTTGAATCCAAAATTGATTTTCACCAACTTTCATTGAAGGTAAAAGAACGATGGTAAAAACATATAAAATTGGTTTAGATGCAAGGCCACTTTCCACACGTGTATCTGGAGTGGGTCGCCTCATTGCGGAAACATTAAAAGCGTTTCCGAACCAAGATAAATATGAGTTTTTCCTTTTTTCACATTTGCCTATACATCCTGATCATAAGTCTGTTATGGAATTATCAAATGTACATTGGGTTAGAGGTGGGGGTTTTTTAAAATGGAAAGGTGGATTGTATTATAATCTGTACATTCCATTATATTTATTAACACATCGTTTGGATTTGTTTTGGGGATCTCAACAAGTTTTACCACCTTTTTTACCGAGAGAATTAAAAGCAGTACTTACATATTGTGATTTGGTTTTGTATTTATATCCGAATACAATGCGTTGGATTGCAAAAATCCAACAACGATTGTTCCAACGATATTCTGTATGGCGGTCTAGTTTTATACTGTCTATTTCAAAACAAACGAGTGATGATATGTGTAAAAAATTTGGGTATCCAATTCACAAAACCGATGTTGCCTACCCAGGTGTGAATCCAATTGAGATGACAAAACTTTTAGATACTCCCATCACAAACCGTGTCAAGGATTTGGGTACGGGTTACCTATTATCAGTTTCAACAATTGAACCGAGGAAAAATTATCCATTTTTACTGAATGTCTATCGTGAATACAGAAAAATAAATCCACATCACTACAGACCTTGGGTGATTGTTGGAAAAATTGGTTGGGAATCTCCCGAATTTATTGAGGAGCTCATCCAAGAAAGGACACTTTATAAAGACATATTTATTTTAGATTCTGTTTCTGATTCCGAACTGCAACATGTTTACAAACGAGCTGGTCTATTTGTTTTTGCGAGCCAATATGAAGGGTTTGGAATTCCGATGGTAGAAGCTCTATTCCATAAAATTCCCTGTATTGTTTCTGACATTCCTACATTTCATGAAATAGGAAAAGACGGAGTTACCTATTTACCTATCAAAACAAAAGAAGATACAAAACTTTGGGCTGAAAGTATTGATGAATTCTTTCAAAATCCCAAACCAGTGGAAATATCTATCGAGGATTTTCGGTGGGAAAATGCTGCAAAAATCACAGAAGCAGTATTCAAACAAGTATTAGAAGAAGGAGAGTAATCCTTTCTTTTTTGTCACAACTCCAGAAAACAAAATTTTTGTTTTGTCTGACTTGGGAACAACATGTAAATGAAATCGATCTGACGTCATTGCTTGGATTTCACATTCCCAGTCGTGAGAATTTGCGATTAGTTTGATTTTATCACATAGGATGTTTGGATCCACCGACCAATCCAATATATATTTGATTTTTTTTCTATAAAAGACAGATTTGATTTGATTTGGGTGAAACTTCCAAGTAACAGATGTTCCATCTCCAGACTCATAAGGTTCCGAAGTGGAAGGGATCATAGAAATTCCTTGTCCTTTCCAGTTTCCCTTTACGTAATCATTCCATTCGTCTAAATTGGAAAAGTAGTTATAAATTAATGAATCCAAACAGAAATACTTTGTTAATCCGACTGATATCTTCCAGAATTTATCTTCTTGTTTTCCTTTCTCTCTTTTTTTGTAAACCAGAGGTAGGAAAAGATGATTTTTATCAGGATCCTCTTCCAACAATGATGGGGGGTAGAGAGAGTTTAACGGAATGGAAAGGTAAGGTGATCGTTCTCGATTTTTGGGCTACATGGTGTGAGCCCTGTGCGAAAGCAGTTCCTACAATTAACGAATGGAAAAAATCTGTTTCCGAGACTGATTTCGTTTTTCGAGGAATCAACACTGATACTTCAGAACCAATTGAAAAAATCAAAGAAGACATGACTCGGTTGAAAATGAGTTACCCCACCTTACTTGATAAAGACTGGAAAATGACTGATTTTTATCATGTAGAAGGAATCCCTTGTGTCCTTGTTTTTGATCGCCATGGCAAAATTGTATACAGACAGTACGGATTGGAAAAAGAAGACCTAACAGGGCTTTTGATTCGGTCACATGTTTGGGCATCGTCGGAATTGCCATAATTGTGCAATGCGAAACAAGAATTTGGATTTCTATTGATTTCGATGACAAGATTGAAAATGTCTTGACTCATGTTCGTTAAAAAAGTCCCTTAAAGATACCTTTTACCGTTTTCTTTTCAGAAAGGAGTCAGAATCATGCCAGTCAATTTGCCCGAACTGTTCCAGCAGAGTGCTGAAAAATTTGGGAACCGTCCCGCATTCGTTAGCAAAGACGAATCAAAGTCCTATAAACCAGTTACATTCAAAGAAGTGTATGATCTTGGTATAAACTTAGCAGAAGCGCTTATCGATTTAGGTGTGAGTGCGAAAGAAAATGTAGCCTTGCTTGCTGATAACCGATTGGAATGGATTGTTTCCGATTATGGAATCCTTATGGCAGGAGCGGCTGATGTTCCGCGTGGAACAGATATTACAGATTCAGAAATTGTTTATATTCTCAACCATTGTGAAGCGAAAGTTGTTTTCCTAGAGAATGACAAAATGCTCGAAAAATTCCAAAAAAATCGCTCTCAATTGGAATTTGCAAAAACACTGATCGTGATGGATAAAAAATCCACTGCTACTGGTGTTTTGAAACTGTATGACCTGATTGAAAAGGGAAAAGAGCTGAGAGCAAAAGGATCAAAAAAAGCGGAAGAGAGAATGAAAGCCATTCTTCCTGATGATCTTTTTACGATCATTTACACTTCAGGTACGACAGGGATGCCAAAAGGGGTAATGTTAAAACACAGTAACATGATCCACCAAACCACTGCCATTCTTGGGAGTATGATTGATATCAAAGCTGACGAACGTATGTTGTCTATTCTACCTGTTTGGCACGTATTCGAAAGGGTGTTTGAATACCTAGCGATTGCGGCAGGTTGTGCCACGTATTACACCAATGTTCGTGATCTCCGCGATGATATGAAAAAAGCGAAACCAACGTTTATGGCATCAGCGCCTAGACTTTGGGAGAGTATCTATAATGGAATTTATACAAGAATTAATGATCCAAAACAAACGCCTGCTATTCGTAGAGGTCTTTTTAATTTGGCTTATTTTTTCTCAAAACACTTTAATGCTGCTACAAGGTTTTTGAAAGGAAACCAAGTTGATTATGTCGGAAGAAATCCGATTGTGTCTCTTTTTAAAGGGATCTATTATCTTACGGTTGCAATTGTTTTGGCTGTTCCCTATTTCCTTCTCGATTTAGTGGTACTTTCCAAAATTCGTGAAGCCACTGGTGGAGAACTTAAAGCATCGGTTTCTGGTGGTGGTGCTTTACAAAGGCACGTAGATGCATTCTTCAATGACATTGGAATCAATGTCCTCGAAGGGTATGGGATGACAGAAACTTCACCTGTTATTTCTGTTCGCACTTTCAAAAAACTTGTGCAAGGTTCTGTGGGTGTCATCACTCCAGAAACTTCCGTTCAAATTCGGGACGATTTGGGAAAAGTTCTCACACATGTAGATGCAAACCAGAATCTCGTATCAGGAAAATATGGCCAACGGGGTGTCATCCACATCCGTGGTCCACAAGTGATGAAAGGTTATTATAAAAACCCAGAAACAACTGCAAAAGTTCTGAAAGATGGTTGGATGGATACTGGGGATATTGGAATGTTCAATTTCAAAAAGACCCTGACGATTACAGGCCGTGCAAAAGATACAGTTGTTCTCCTCGGCGGAGAAAACGTGGAACCAGTACCGATTGAAGACAAACTCACTGAGTCTCCGTTCATTGCGCAATGTATGGTGATTGGCCAAGACCAAAAGAATTTGGGAGCCATTGTGGTGCCAGATTTTGACCAACTTTCTGCTTGGGCAAAAGAAAATGGAATCAATGAAACGGACAAACAAAAGCTCATCGAAAATCCAAAGGTTCTAGATTTCTACAAAAAGGAAATCAAGGCCTTAAATAATACAAAAACTGGATTCAAATCGTTTGAGCAAGTGACTCCATTCATCCTCATCACAAAATCTTTTGAAGTTGGTGATGAATTGACTAATCTTTTCAAAATGAAACGCCACTTGATCACTGAAAAATACAAAGACAAAATCACAGCCCTCTACGCTGGCGACTAGTCCAAGTTTCAATTTCTAAGATTTCCGCCTCAATCCTTGGGGCGGAAATTACTCTTCTCTTTTACAAAGTCCGTCGATACTTTTTATGTGAATCGTTTAGATGGATCCTTAGTTTCTTCCCATGCGGGTGTATTTTACCCTTACCAACACCAAGATTTTTATGCCATGGATTCCTTGTTTTTATCTCCTTTTAAAGAAGAGGAAGTTTGGGATTTCCAATCCATTTCCAATGTCCAATTGGGATTTCTCGGTTTTTTAACGTTACGAGGTTTTATCAGAGAACATTTGGATTTGCCAAAAATCCAAGTCAGGGGTCTTTCTAAACAGTGGCGGAGTTACTTGGCAAAAGAAAATTTTTTTGGAAAACAAGTCCCTTTTGAAACATTAGATTTCATTCCAAATTTGGTCAGTGAGAACGAAGAACTTCATGTTAGTTTTGGGAAAAAAGGGCATTGGAAAAATGAATTCCACTGGGAGAAAAAAGATGGAGTTTCAACATCTCTTTTTTTTGTCGCGACAAACAAACAAAGTGAAGGTGAAGTTGCGATCAGTGATTTGATGAAAGATTTTTTGTTATACTCCCAAACGAATCATTATCTAGATAGGGCATACATTCGAAAGGAAAACTCTAGTTACCTCTATTTAAATGCAAAAGAAACAAATCCACGTGTATTTTATAGAGAAAATCCTACAGAATTTCCTTCATTTTTATTTTTAGTTGCAGAGTTAAAAAACAAATAGGTCATTCACCAAGATTTAGACCAAGTAACACTTGCTTGAGTAGCTCCGCTTTTGTCTCCAAATGGGTAGTTTCTAATATACTTTGTTTGGTTTTAAAATCGAAATAGATTAAAGAAGCGATAAAATCAACTGGGAAAGGATGAACCAAAATTTGATTCATTTTTAAAATTAGATCTTCTTCTGCTCCCTCAGCAAGTAAGATTCGTTTGGTGAGAATAAGAAGTTCTTCGATTTTTTCTTTCAGTTCCGGTGAGACATTTTTATTTCGTTCATGTTCTCTTTTGGATACTTGGGCAATATAAAAAGGTTCTGTAGAGGTGAGGTTGATTATTTCCGCGGTACCAAGACCTTCTAAGATGATATTCGACCTTCCATCGGGAAACGATTCTTTTTGGATGACATGACCAAACCCAACAACTTCAGGGATGGGTGGTAATCCTCTTCCGATATAACCTTTTGGATAAGGAGCCATTCCCATTTCTCCTCCATTTTCCATACAAAAATCGAGCAACATTCTATACCTAGGTTCAAAAATATGTAAGGGCAAAAACATACCTGGGAATAGAAATACATCAGGTAGAGGAAAGAGTGGTAAGGGGAAGGTTGACACAGAGAAAGGTTTTAGATTCCATGTTTAGTTGTAAACCAATTCAAGGATTCGGCTTTGTTTAAAATCAAAAATTCGTTACTACACCAAACTTTTGCAAAACTTTCTCAAATCAAAGTTCTCGTGGTTGGGGATTTGATTTTGGATGAGTATCTAATTGGATCGGTAGAAAGAATTTCGCCCGAAGCACCAGTTCCTGTCGTTTGGGTTAGGAACGAAAAACAAACTTTAGGTGGATCGGGTAATGTTGTACAAAACCTTTCGTCATTAGGGGTGAAAGGGATTGTATTTGGTCGCATCGGTTATGATAAGGCTGGTGAAAATTTAGAAACCATTTTACTCTCGAATTCAGTGGCAAAACAAGATTTGGTTTTACTCAAGTCTAAAACACTACCAACCATTTTAAAAACAAGAATCATTGCCTCTCATCAACAAGTCTGCCGTGTTGACAGAGAAGAGATCGTTCCTCTCACTAAAGAAGAAGAAGCAGATATTTTATCTCAGTTAAAAGTAAAAATCAAAGAATGTTCAGCGATAATCTTATCAGATTATGATAAAGGTTATTTGACTCCATCCTTAATTCAATCTGTCATCTCTCTCTGTAATGCAGAAAATAAAATTGTGACAGTAGACCCGCAAGTGAGTCATTTTTTCCTATACCAAAATATCCATATTATGACTCCAAATCACCATGAAGCAGGGAAAGCATTGGGGAAAAAACTTGTGAGCGATTCTGAAATTGAATCGGCTTGCCGGGAAATCTCAGAAAAATTAACACCTGATGCTATGATGATCACAAGAGGGGAAAAAGGTATGTCAATTTACGAGCGTAAATCCAATTCATTTTATCATATCCCAACAGTTGCTAAAGAAGTGTTTGATGTGACAGGAGCTGGTGATACGGTCATTACCACCTATACTGCGTTCGTTGCAAGTGGAATGAGCATTAAAGAAGCGGCGTTAGTTTCAAACGTGAGTGCAGGGATTGTTGTAGGAAAATTGGGAGCTGCCACTGTCACACAGACAGAAATTGAAGAAGGGTTACGTTCACTTGGATATCTGGAGGAATGAATTTGATGAGTTTTTTTAAAGACATACAAGATAAAATCATTCCTTTTGACTCCATTGAATCCAAAAGGAAATCGTTAGAAGGGAAAAAAATAGTGTTTACCAATGGTTGTTTTGACATCCTTCATCCAGGCCATGTGAGTTACCTAGCACAAGCCCGTGATTTAGGAGACCTTCTTTGGATTGGTGTTAATTCCGATGAAAGTGTTAGGCGGTTAAAAGGTGAGTCTAGGCCCATCAATTCTTGTGAAGATAGGATGTTGGTTCTTGCAGCCTTGTCATCTGTGAATTTTGTTTCCAATTTTACGGAAGACACTCCACTCGAAATTTTAAAAAAAGTAAAACCTTCTATCCATTCCAAAGGTGGAGATTACCAAGTGGAAACCCTTCCAGAATACCAAATTTTAAAAGAGATGGGAGCGGATATTCAAATTTTGCCTTTCGTTTCGGGAAAATCCACAACCAAGATTTTAGAAAAAGCGAAATCGCCCTCCTAAACGTATTGATTTTGGACCCAAATCCCAACAGTCTGTAAAAAACATTCTTTTTTGAGGTCCAGTTTGTCCAAGACCAGATATATATTCATTACCGGTGGTGTTTCTTCTTCTTTAGGGAAAGGGGTTACTGTTGCCGCTCTCGGTTGTTTACTCGAAGCAAGAGGTTATACCGTCTCTTTACAAAAAATGGATCCTTATATCAACATTGACCCAGGCACAATGAGTCCCTACCAACATGGGGAAGTGTATGTCACGGAAGATGGTGCGGAAACTGATTTGGATTTAGGGTATTATGAAAGGTTTACTAAATCAAAGTTTTCAAGAAAAAATTCCGTATCCACAGGTCAAATTTACCACGCAGTCATTGAACGTGAACGGAAAGGGGATTACTTAGGAAGAACCGTACAAGTAGTCCCCCATATTACAAACGAAATACGAAATCGAATTTATAACCTAACTCGTGATTTAGAAACGGATTTTGTGATTGTGGAAATTGGTGGAACTGTTGGAGACATCGAGTCTATTCCATTTTTGGAAGCAATTAGACAAATGCGTTATGAGCACGGAAGTAATCAAGTTTTGTTTTTACATTTAACGCTTGTTCCAACAATCACTGCTGCAGGGGAAGCAAAAACCAAACCTACTCAACATTCGGTCAAAGAGTTACTCGCACTTGGTATCCAACCAGATGTTTTGATTTGTAGGATTAATAAACCAATGTCAAAAGAGATGAAAAATAAAATTTCTCTATTTTGCAATGTAAAAGAACAGAATGTAATTTCGGCTGTAGACATCACAACATCAATTTATGAAATCCCACTTATGTATAGAGAAGATAAGTTAGATGAAGTGGTTTTGAATGCTTTAGGAATGGATTTACGAAAACTCAATTTTTCCCAATGGGAAAATATGGTCAAAAAAATCAGAAATACAAAGAAGACCGTAAAAATTGCGTTAGTTGGAAAGTATATTTCACTTCAAGATGCTTATCGTTCAGTTTATGAATCTTTAGCGCATGGTGGTATATCAAATGATGTCGAAGTGAATGTTGTTAAAATTAATCCAGAAGACATTGATTCAAAAAATATCAAAGAACATTTAAAAGGTGTACATGGTGTCATAGTTCCTGGTGGGTTTGGAGAACGTGGTATTGAAGGAAAAATTGCTGCCATCCAATATGCACGAACAAAAAATATTCCATTTTTTGGAATTTGTTTAGGGATGCAGTGTGCGGTCATTGAATTTGCAAGGAATGTATTAGGATTTAAAGATGCCAATTCCACTGAATTCAAACCAAATGTACAATACCCTGTGATTTCAATGATCGAGGAACAAAAAGAAATCGAAAGAATGGGTGGAACCATGCGGCTCGGTGCTTATCCTTGTATTATAAAAAAAGGAAGCCTTGCCCATTCTGAATACAAATCTGATCGAATTTCTGAAAGGCATCGTCACCGTTTTGAGTTCACACTTCGTTATAAAGATGATTTTGAGAAAAAAGGAATGAATTTAACTGGATTCTCACCAGACGGAAGTTTGGCGGAAATAGTCGAAATACCAAACCATCCATGGTTTGTTGGTGTTCAATTCCATCCTGAATTTCAATCCAAACCAACAGATCCACATCCACTCTTTGCAGGTTTTATCAAAGCTGCATCGAAATTAGCAAAAAAATCAGAGGATTAATATGTACGATTTGATAGAAGAAAGAGAGTTTTTTGGAAAAAAAATCGGAGGTCGTAATCCTTTTTTTCTCATCTCCGGGCCTTGTGTGATGGAAAACAAAGATCTACTCGACAGAGTTTGTGGTGAAATGAAAAACATCTGCGATGAATTAGGAATCGTATATATCTTTAAATCATCATTCGATAAAGCAAATCGATCCTCGATTAATTCATATCGAGGCCCTGGTTTAGAAGAAGGGAGAAAGTTACTTGATTTTATTAAAAACAAATACAATGTCCCAGTGCTCACAGACATCCATGAAACGATCCAAGTGGATCCATTAAAAGATACTGTTGATATTTTTCAAATCCCTGCCTTCCTAAGCCGCCAAACCGATTTGATTGCAAAAGCTGCAGAAACGGGAAAATGGGTGAATGTCAAAAAAGGCCAATTTATGGCTCCGGATGACACAAGACATATCAAAACAAAAATCCAAGAATCCGGCTCAGAAAAGTATATGGTAACGGAACGTGGTGCAAGTTTCGGTTATGGAAATTTGGTATTTGATTTACGTGGGATACCCATGATGCATAAACACGGGATCCCCATCGTATTTGATGGAACACATTCTGCCCAACTCCCCGGTGCTGCAGGTAACATAACAGGTGGTTTGCGGGAGTTTATCCCACATATGATGCGTGGAGCAGTTTCTGTTGGAGTAGAAGGATTATTTATGGAAGTTCACCCAGATCCAGAAAAAGCATTATCTGATGCAACCACGCAGTTTCCTTTGGCCAAAGCAAAAACATTACTCACTCAACTTTTAGAGTTAGATCGTTTGGTAAAAACGAAATTTTTAGAGGATTAAAAAAAGCGAATATGGATCTGAAGGTTTGGACATTGTGTTTACTTTTGGTTTTTACCGCTTGTAAAGACAAGGAATACCTTCGGATTGAAGTAGAAAAGGAATCGGGATCAATGGTTTCCATGAGAAATTTCAGCAGAGCTTCATACAAAGAATCTGGTGAATTGGAATGGAAATTAAAAGGAACTGAATCCTATATTTTCCCGAAAGAAAACAAAACCATTGTCTACGGATTTGAATTTAACCAATTTGAAAAAGGAAAAATAACCTCCATGATGACGGGAAATCGTGGAGAGATTAATCACCAAACCAAAACGGTGATACTGGATGGGAAAGTTCGATTAAAAACGAATGATGGCAAATTTATAGAATCAGAATCGCTTACCTATAATTTAGATGAAAAAACTCTTTTTTCTGAAGCAGATGTTCTTGTGTATTCGGATGGAACTACCATCCGAGGAAAAGGTTTACGAGCTGACAAAAGTTTAAATAAATTTACAATCATCCAACCAAAGGCCATCACTGTTGGTGGTTCCAACCCATTAAAGGAAAAACAATGAAGGTTTTCTTTTTTGGATTCTTATTTATCCTTTTTTTCGTAAATGTTTTTGCTTCTCCAATTCCAATCTTATATGGTTCTGAGGATTTTTTTAAAAAAGATGATCCATCATTTCCAATAGAAGATAAAAAAGGAAAAAAAGACAAAATCCCAATCATTTGGGGTGGAAGTAGTCTGACACAAGAAGAACGAATCGTGAATGGTTTTCCGATGAAAATTTTCATCTTAGGTGGTGGAGCCTATATTATGCATAAGTCCATCAAACTCAGTGCTAGAGAAATTGAGATCATTGGAGAAGAAGCTCTTCTTGGAAATCTAAAAGGCCAGGTGGTGGTAGAAGATTTTCAGAACGGCGTCACTCTTACTGCAACAAAAGGGATTTATGATAAGATGGCAGGAACAGTAAGTTTAGAAAACAAACCTGTTCTCACACAAAAAAAAGAAGCCAAAATTGTACGCATCAAATGCCAATCTATCGTTCGGAATTTAGAAGAGGCGAAAACAACCTTAGCAGGGAAGGTTGTTGTAACATCTGAAGAATTCCAAGTGTTTGGAGAAGATGCTGTGTTCACTGAAAAAGATGATCGCATTGATTTAAAAGGGGAACCATTTTTATTCTCAGAAAATCGATTTCTCATAGGGCAAACTCTCTCTTATTTTGTAAAGGAAGGCAGTATCCAGTTAGATGGTGATGCAACGATTTACCAAGTGAGTTACGAAAATAAAAAAGACAAAGAAAAGGACACGGTGACTAAAGAACGTGTTTTGACATTATTTTCCGGTAAAACGTTAACTCATTTGAACAAAGGAAAAGAAACTGTCACGTCTATGAATGGTGATGCGTATATGTATCGCAAAAATTCGGAATTTAAGGCAGAACTTTTAGAAAGCCGAAAAGGGAATAAAGAAATTAAAGCTACCGGAAATGTTAGTTATTTGGATAAAGAAAATGGTTACCGAATGGAAGGTGGACTTCTTTTTTATGACAAAGAAAGGGGTTACTCTTATTTAACAGAAAATCCGAAGATTATATTCTTAAACAAAAAAGATCTTACGGAAAGAGGGCAATTAACTTCAGTATTCATTGAAAGGTTTGATGAACGTAATGAAACAGTGGCTCGTGGTGATGTGCAAGTGGAAACACAATCAACAAAAGCAACTGGTGAGTTTGCCACATATTATGAAAAAAAAGACGAACTTGTTTTGGAAGGTAATCCGACTCTTGTACGAAACACAACTAAGGTTTCTGCTGGGAAAATCATATTGTATCCAAAATCGGATAAAGCCTTATTAACAGATGGATTGAAGGTAATCCCGAATGGTGAAAAAAAGTAAACTTCCTGTTAGAAAGAAGGAATTAGATCCGAATGTAAAAACATTTAGGATGGAAAATTTAGTTAAAATCTATAACAAACGTAAGGTTGTAGATGGAGTCAGCTTTTACATCAAAAAGGGTGAAATTGTTGGTTTACTTGGTCCCAATGGGGCAGGAAAAACTACTAGTTTTTATATGAGCGTCGGTTTTGTGACCCCTGATGAAGGTCATGTTTTCATTGATAATGAAGATTTGACAAAAGCTCCCATGCACATTCGAGCTAGGATGGGAGTTGGTTATCTTGCACAAGAAGCAAGTATCTTTCGAAAATTGACAGTTGCAGAAAACTTGGAAGCGATTCTTGAAACGATGAATTTACCTGGTGATGAAATCATTCGTAGGCGAGATGAACTTCTAATGGAATTACAAATTATGCGAGTTGCAAACCAAAAAGGATACACTCTTTCTGGTGGCGAACGAAGACGTTGTGAAATTGCAAGGGCATTGGTTACAAATCCTGATTTTATTTTGTTAGATGAACCATTTGCAGGTGTTGACCCAATCGCTGTAAAGGATATCCAAAATGTGATTCAATCATTAAAAGAAAGAGGGCTCGGAATTCTAATCACAGACCACAATGTTAGGGAAACACTTAAAATTACAGATCGAGCCTATATTATGTATAGTGGAAGGATTTTGATTTCAGGCAGTGCCGATGATTTGATCAATGATCCGGAAACACGACGAATTTATTTAGGTGAGGATTTTAAACTCTAAATGAAACTTGGGGCATCACTTTCACAACGCCAAACACAAAAACTGGTGATGACCCAGGACCTACGTCAGTCTATTGAACTTTTATCATTATCTACTTTAGAACTCTCAGATAAAATCCAAAACGAATTACTTGAAAATCCTCTTTTAGATGAGTTGGGAGTTGATGAAAAAACAAAAATGCCTGAACTCTTTTCTATCGATGAAGTGAAACGATTGGAAAAACTGAATCATGAAAAGAGTACAGATGTAAATTGGCAAGATAGTTATTCATTAGAAGGCCCACGTTCTTATGATTCAGAGGCAAGTGATAGAAACCAAAAATATATTGAGTCATCAACAAGAGGGGAAACATTAGAAGAACACCTTTTAAATCAGCTTCGTCTCATCAAACTTACTAAGTTAGAATTTGAAATTGGTGAAGTATTGATTAGTATGATTGATGAAAAGGGTTTTATCACTGATGATTTGTCCATTGTCTCTAAAGAAATGGGATACCCTGAGTTAAAAGTCCGTAGAGTTTTACAAGTGATCAATGAGCTTGATCCGATTGGGATTGGTGCAAAGGATATGCAAGAGACCCTGCTCATTCAGGGTAAGATTTTATTCCCAGACAATATACTACTCCACCAATTGATTGGTGAATTTTTATCGGATTTAGAAAAAGTAGATTATAAAAAAATCGCAAAAAATTTAAAAATTACAGAAGAAGAGATTTTAAGTTTAGCAAGATTGATCAAAAAATTAGAACCTTATCCAGCTACAACTTACCAAGGTCGTAAAATTGATTATGTAGTTGCTGATGTTGTCGTAAAAGAAGTAGGTAACGAATTTAATATATTTATAAACGATGAATGGTTACCTAAACTTACTATCCAAGAAGAATACAAAGAGCTCCTGAGTCAAAAACTTCCACCAAAAGAAAAGGAATATTTCCAAACTAAATATAGTTCAGCCCAGTGGCTCATTCGGTCTATCCAACAACGTAGACAAACCTTACAAAGAGTTGTCAGTTGTATCATAGACTTTCAAGTCGATTTTTTTCGTGGTGGGATTGGATTTATCAAACCACTCACGTTAAAAGAAGTCGCAGAGAAACTTGGTTTACATGAATCTACAATTTCGCGCATTACAACCAATAAATACATACAAACAACCTGGGGTATTTTTGAGCTAAAATGGTTTTTTTCTTCAGGTGTTAAATCAGCTGAAGGTGGAAAAGAAAGTTCCAAAAAAATTCATGAAATCATTCGGAATCTAGTGAAAGAAGAAGATGAAAACAATCCATTGTCTGACCAAGATATAGTCGAACTGATGGAAAAAAAAGGTATTGAAATTGCACGTAGAACCGTAGCAAAATACCGAAAGGTTTTAAGAATCCTTCCTTCCAACGAAAGAAAACGTATTAGTTCGCTCAAGGGGTAAACAATGCCAGTACCTGGAATCACAGTGGAAACCATTCTCCGCGATCATGACGATTTACAACTTGTTCTAGTGACAGGCGAAGTCGGACTCTCGAATCGAATCAATAGTGCTGAAATCAATCGACCTGGATTGTCACTGACTGGTTTTTTTGATTTTTTTGCGAATGACCGAATTCAGATTTTGGGAAAAGGGGAATGGGCGTATCTCAATTCCTTATCGGAAGAAAAGTTAAGTGAAATTACCGATAAATTTTTTGAATTCCATCTCAATTGTATCATTTATACACATGGGAATGAACCCCAACTTCCATTTGTGGAAAGGGCAAAAGAGAAAGGAATTCCATTATTCAAAACAGAAATTGCAACTCATCGCTTTATCACATTAATCTCTCAAATTTTAGATAGAGCTTTGGCACCAAGGACCATGCGCCACGGTGTTCTCATTGAAGTTTTTGGAATCGGAACCTTACTCACCGGGAGATCTGGAGTAGGGAAAAGTGAAACTGCACTTGAGCTCATCGAACGAGGTCACCGCCTAGTTGCTGATGATATGGTTGAAATACGAAGACTAAGTGAAAGTTATTTGATTGGGTCTTGTTCTGATTTACTTCGCCATCATATGGAAATTCGAGGACTTGGCATACTTAACATCAAAGACTTGTTTGGTGTTGGTTCGGTTAGGGATCACAAACTCATTGAACTCATAATTAATTTAAAAGAATGGGAAGAACAAACTTCGGGTGATTACGAGAGAACCGGAATTGAACAAAGTATGGAAGAAATACTTGGTGTATCAGTTCCTTATATCGAAATTCCTGTCAAACCGGGAAGAAATATTCCTATCATTGTGGAGACCGCTGCGATGAACCAAAGGTTACGTAAGATGGGAAAAAATAGCGCAAAAGAATTTTCAAATAAACTCAATACTTATATTCAGCAGAGCACAATTGAAACAAATCCGATTAAAGATTAGAGAAGATAGCACAGGACTCCATGCAAGACCAGCCTCCTTGTTTGTGAAGGTGGCGGCAAGTTTCCCTTGTGAAATTTTTGTCATCAAAGATGATATAGAAGTGAATGGAAAATCAATCATGGGTCTTATGATGCTTGCACTTGGTCCAGGTTCAGAGTTTTCCGTAAAAGCGGAAGGCAATCGGGAAGAGGAGGCATTGCAAGCGTTGGAATCACTTGTGGTTCAGAATTTTGAAACCAATGCCAAGTAAATTGTTTTCATTTTTCCCTAAACTTTCAGATGAAAATCGATATTACTTAAGAGATATCTTTATATTCTTTTTGACCTTAGCTATTTCCATCGGATTTTCCGAATTGGTTTTTTTTCGCAAAGAAGAAGATATTTCTTTTTATTCAAAACTTGATACTTATGTATTCATCCTAATTCCTTTTTTTATTTTATCGTTAATCTTAAGTTATATATATCGTAACCGCAGGAATCGTGAAACAGGAAAAATTCGAAGTTCGATTCGGTATCGTTTAACACTTGCATTTTTATTTGTTGCACTTGTTCCTTCTTTACCAATTTTTATTTTATCTTCAAATTTGACCGGTCGGTTAATTGAAGGATTTTACCAAGTTGATATTTCGAATGCGTTACGTTCTGCAAATCTTTTTGTACACCAAGTAGAAAAAGAAAACGAAAGTTCCTTTGTTGAGATAATTACAAAATTTCGCTCGTTATTATTTCGAGATAAAACTGATAGTTTTGTTGTTTTCCAACAGGGCATCAAAAATGGTTTTTTTGAAAAAAACGAGTTTTATTTAGGTTTCATTCAAAATGGAAAAGTCCAGTTTGAATCAAAAAATTTATATCACCACATATCTTCCTTAGAATTTGTGGAATCGAATGAAAAAGGTATATTTATTAGTCGGTATTATGATACAAACCGAGCCTATTTGGTTGGAAAGTTTGATTTAAATGCTGATCGAACAGTTTTTATTGCGCAAAGAATTCATCGTGGTTTAGAATCAGATGTATTAAATATTATAAACGCAACTTCCACATATGAAAAAGTGAGTTTATGGAAAGAAAAAATCCCTTTTAGTGTTCGCATTACGATTGCTAGTTTTTCGTTTTCCATGTTTCTGATTGCGATACTTTTTTCTTTTTTATTTGCAAGGCGAATTTCCAAACCTATTATCAATTTGGCAAATGCCACCAAAAAAGTATCTCTAGGTGAATCAGATATTCGTTTAGAAAAAACGGAAGAAGGGGAAATGGGGATTCTGATTGATAGTTTCAATCAAATGGTAAGTGACCTCAAAGCAAAATCAGATGAACTCATGCATACTCAAAGGATTGCTGCTTGGAAAGAAGTGGCACAACGAATGGCACATGAAATTAAAAATCCGCTCACTCCCATTCAATTATCAGCACAGAGAATCCAACGAAAATTCCAAAACCCCAAAAAAGAAAATTTAGAATCAGTAATTTTTGATGCAACGGAAACCATCATTGGGCAGGTTCGGGTCTTAGAACATTTGGTAAAAGAATTTAGCGAGTTTGCTCGGATGCCCGTTCCTGTCCTAATCAACCAACACATAAATCCCATTTTAGAAGAAGCGGTCGCATTATTTAGAGATACGACAGATATTGAGTTTGAACTGAAATTAGCAGAAAATTTACCGGAGGTATTTCTCGACAAACGATTGTTTCTTGGTGTTGTAAACAACCTGATAAAAAATGCTGTAGAGGCAATTCTTTCGTTAGATACTTCTAAAGAAGAAATGGACTTTCTCGGATCCAAAAAGAAAAAAATCCGAGTGATGTCAAAACTACAAAAAAGAGCCCTTCGTAAAAGTATTGTGATTGAAATTGATGATTCTGGTCCTGGACTAAAAGAAGAGTGGCGGGAGAAAATATTTGAACCCTATTTTTCCACTAAAGAAAAACATGGATCAGGAATTGGTCTTGCAATTGTTCAAAAAACGATTATTGACCATCACGGACATATTTCAGTAGAAAACTCCAAGTTAGGTGGCTGTAAATTTCGTATCGAACTTCCGTTGGAACTTTCATAATGCAAAAATTAATTTATATTCTAGATGATGAAAAAGAAATTCGTAAATCGTTACGGGTAATTTTAGAAGATGAAGATTATTCTGTGGAAGATTTTTCGAATGGAAAAACATTATTAAAGGCTTTAGCTAAAGAGAGGCCATCATTAGTATTACTTGATGTTTGGGTTGGTAAAGAAGACGGGCTTTCAATTCTCGCTGAATGCAAAAAACTTTATCCAAGTTTGCCAATTGTGATGATTTCTGGACATGGGACGATTGAACTTGCTGTTAATGCGACGAAAAAAGGTGCTGTTGATTTCTTAGAAAAACCTTTATCGATAGAAAAAGTAATTCAAACAATAGAATCGTCTATTGAAAAAACAAAGGATTCTGATTTTCCAAATTTTAAATTAGAAGTGGATGAAATCCTTGGAGAATCTCCTTCCATTACACGTGTGAAATTTGCGGTATACCAAGCAGCCGAAACCAATGCACGAGTTTTCATTTACGGCGAGAATGGATCGGGAAAAGAACTTACTGCAAGAGCTATCCATCAAAATTCCAAACGGAAGAATGAACCTTATATAGAATTTAATTGTGCCTCCCTTCCAGAAGAAAGTTTGGAACAAGAGTTATTTGGTGTAGAATCTATAAATCATACTGATGTTTCCGAAGTTAAAATTGGGAAATGGGAACTTGCTCATAATGGCACATTGTTTTTAGATGAAGTTTGTGATTTGAGTTTGGCTCTCCAATCTAAAGTTTTAAAAGTCATTCTGGATCAAAAATTAGAACGTGTAAATGGAAAGGAATCCATTCCGGTAGATGTAAGGATCATCGCTGCGACTAATTCCAATGTTGAAGAAGCGATCCGTGAAGGAAAGTTTCGAGAAGATTTATTTTATGCTTTGAATGTCATTCCATTAGAATTACCACCATTACGTGAGAGAAACCAGGACATTCCACTTTTGGCAGAGTTTTATTTGAAAAAATCAATCGCAGAAAATCACCTAAACCACAAAACCATTGACCGGGAAGGAATCGATGCTTTATCATCTCATTTTTGGCCTGGAAATGTGAGAGAACTTGCCAATATCGTGGAACGATTGAGTATCTTAGTTCCTGGCGATACTATCAAAGCAAAAGATGTAAAAGAAGCTTTGCATGGATTTAAAAAAGCAAATGAAATGGTCGCAAGAGGGGATCTAAAACATGCAAAGGAAGAATTTGAAAGACAATACATTATCAAAACCTTACAAATTTGTGAAGGGAATGTGACTCGCACTTCGAAGGCATTAGGAATTGAACGAACTCATTTGTATCGGAAATTAAGGTCACTTAATATATCCGTTGATCAATTAATTGAGGGTTGATATGAACCAAAAAACTATTTTAGAAAAGTTTACTGATATCCTCAAAGAAACAAAATTTTTAATTCAAAATCACTCAGTATCGATTTACCAATTCCAGAATGAAAAGGATCCCAATGATTTTGTTTTCCCATGGAAATCTAAAGTTCCTGAATCAATAAAAATTCAGAAAAAACAACAAAAAGAAAACCAACGTAAAAATAGAGACCTAATCAATTTTTCATGTTCACTTTGCCAAGGGAAACTGAGTGGTGTGAGGCAGTTTTTACACAAAGGAAGAAAACCAATTTTGGTTTTACATTATTCTGGAGCAACAACAGCCAAAGAAAAACCATTTACAAAAACGAGACCCAATCAAATTTTTAAAGATAAATTAACGGAAGTAAGTTGGGACGGAATCATCCAAAAGGTGTTTGGTTTTTCATATGAAGAGTTTTATTATGAAGAATATCCTGCATGTACTTTTTCCCATATAGATTCAAAAGAAACAGATTGGAAACAAAGGTTAGATTCGTGTAAAGTTCATGTCAAAGAAACGGTAGAAGAGTTTGGAATCAAAGCCATTGTCATCCTAGGTTCTTCAGCAAGATTGTTATTTGGACCTGAAAAAGCTAAAGACCAATTAGGAAAAGTAGAGGAATGGGATTTAAATGGAATTAAGATTCCAATGCTGACAACAAGATCACCTGAAGCACTTGTTTTCCTCGGAGAAAAAGCAAAAAAGGCCGATTCGGAAACAAACCTTTTCCAATATGGAAAGGAAAAACAAGACCTAGAAGAAAGTTTTATTTCCCATCTATCGATTTTAAAACCGTATTTATAAGATGATCCAATATGCGGAAGTGGCTCTCAACTTATCTTGGGAGAGTAAAACCTTAACTTATGAAGTGCCAGTTGGCATGAACTCCTTAATACCTGGGATACGAGTCATTGTTCCATTGAATGGAAAAGAATGGGATGGAGTGATCATTGAAATTCACCGGAATGAACCGAGTTATGATACCCAAGCCATACGGAAACAAATTGATTCCGAACCAGTTTTAACAAACGAACAAATGGAACTTGCCCATTGGATGGCAGATCATTACCTTTCTTCTCTTGGTGAAGCATTATTTCTAATGGTACCAAAAGGGAAAAAAAGAAAATCCTTGGAACCAAATATTGTAAGGGTAGAGTCTCATCTATTACATCCGTTAAATGAAGACCAACAAATAGCGTTTGATGAAATCAATGGAAACAAAATTTCGAATACTCATTTGTTATATGGAATTACGGGGAGTGGAAAAACAGAAGTTTACCTCCATCTCATGCGAGATATATTACAATCCCCGAAAGGAAGTGTGATCTTTTTAGTTCCAGAGATTTCACTGACTTACCCGACGATTGCACGTATCGAAGCCATATTTCCAAACCAAGTGGCAGTGTTACATTCGCATTTACGAATTTCTGAAAAGTTTCAAAATTATTTAGATTTAAAAGAAGGTAAAAAAAGAATCTGTATTGGCACAAGGTCTGCGATTTTTGCGCCTTTGTCTGATGTGAAACTCGTTATCATGGATGAAGAACATGATGGCTCTTATAAGGAAAATGGTGCCCCACGCTACCATGCACGTCAAGTGGCCTTACAACGGATTCTAAAAACTAACGGCAAACTTCTGTTAGGTTCGGCAACTCCAAGTATAGAATTGTATTACCTTGCGAAGTCTGGTCAGATTGGTTTTTCCAAACTGGAAAAACGTGCCAATCCAAAAGCTAAATTGCCAACAGTGGATATGTCAGACAAACAAGATGATAAAAATCTGATCTCAGGTGACTTACAATATAAAATTTCAGACCGTCTGAAAAAAAAAGAACAAATTATTTTACTGCTAAACCGTCGAGGATACAACCCCTTTATTTTTTCTCCAAAAACAAAAGAGTTTGTCCATTGCCCAAAATGTACAGCAACTTTATGTTTCCATTCTGACCAAACTGTAAGATGCCATTTATGTGGTTATAAATCTAGTTTTCGCAATCTTAAACAAATCTATGGTGATGAATTAGATCTTTTTGGAGCAGGCACTCAGAAACTTGAAGAGTATTTGTTATCTCACTTTCCCCAAGCAAGGATTGAACGCCTAGACCAAGACAGTTCCAAAAACAAAGATGTCACTAGGTTGGTATTAGAAAAATTAGGGGAAGGGGAACTTGATATCCTCACAGGTACTCAGATGATTGCAAAAGGTCTCGACTATGCCAACGTAACACTAGTTGGAATCCTTAACGCCAATCATGGATTAGGTGTTCCTGATTTTCGCAGTAGTGAACGAACCTATGCTCTTGTCTCGCAAGTAGCAGGTCGTGCAGGACGCGGAGAAAAACCTGGTGAAGTGATCATCCAAACTAACGACCCAGAACATCCAGTTTTAAAAATGGCAAAGGACCAAAACTACCCAGCATTTTTTGAATGGGAATTACAATTTAGAAAGGATCTTTTTTATCCACCCTTCGCAAGACTAGCGAGGCTTGTGTTTCGATCCAAATATGAAGATGTGGCAAATAAACAATCAGTCATTTATGGAGAACTCATCAAAGAACAGAAAGATGATTCCATTGTCATGCTTGGGCCTAGCCAATGTCCTTTTTATAAAATCGATAATAATTATCGGTATCATATTTTGCTCAAAGCCAAATCGATCACAACACTTCGAAATCTATTAATGGAAACAAAACAAAAATTCAAATTGGATTCCAAATGTTATATTGAATATGATTTGGATCCATTGGAACTGGTATAATTGTTTAAGGAAAAAAAATGAAACTTTCAATTGGATACTTTGGATCTCCCGAACACTCAAAGGAATTATTAAAAATGATCCTCGAGGCAGGCATACAAGTGGATTTTGTTGTCACAAATGTTGACAAACCCGTTGGACGTAAACAAATCATCACTCCAACTCCCGTGAAAGTCCTTGCGGAAGAAAAAAAAATCCCAGTGATCCAATCGGTAAAACTTCGAACAGATTTGGATGCACAAAAATCAATTCTATCTTACAAATCACCAGTACATGTAGTGTATGCTTACGGTTCGATTGTCCCAGATAATGTTTTTATGGACCCAAAATGGGGAAGTATCAACCTACATGGGAGTTTACTTCCGAAGTACCGCGGAGCCTCCCCTGTCCAAAGTTTTTTACTCAGTGGGGAAAAAACCACTGGGTTCACCATTCAGTTTCTTGCAAAGGAAGTGGATTCAGGTGATATCATTTCACAAAAATCCTGGGACGTGGCGTTGGATGAAACAACGGGTTCTCTCCTACAAACCATTACAAAAGAAGGAGGAACGGAACTCATCCGTCTTTTAAAAACATTGGAGGAAACGGGGGAAAGTTGGAAATCCTCACCTCAAAATGCGAAAGATGCCACCCATTGCCAAAAGATCACGGCAGGTCATCGGCCCATCAATTGGTCGAAACAAGCGATGGAGATCCACAACCAAATCAGAGCTCTTTACCCCGACCCACTTGCTACGACTGAATTTAGAGGGAAAAAACTGATTTTGATATCCTCATTTTTACCAAATCCAACAGAAGGGATTGTCCCTCCACCATCGGAAACAAAACCGGGTTCCTTTTTTCTTTACCAGAAAAAAAGACTTTTCTGCCTCTGTGGAGACGGAAACCTGCTTGGTATAGATACCCTACAACCCGAAGGGAAAAAACCCATGAAGGGATTTGAATTTTTTAATGGTGCACGGGTTTTGAACGGAGAATCGTTTACGTGAAAGAAAAGTTTCTAAAAATTTTACCTTACAGTGGTTATGTTCTATTTGTTGGACTTGGACTTTTAGTTTTTTTTGTCGCAGCCTTCCTTGTGGTCGTGGTTCGTACCAAAGAAGAGCAGAAGGTTTTAATGCCCTATGTGATTGGAAAAAATTACATCGAAGTGCATAATGAATTACAACGTTTGCAACTCAAAGTCCGATTGGAATCAGAACGAATCCCTGAAAAAACAGATGGGATCATCCTAAGTCAATCGATTGATGCAGGAAAAGAAGTGGAAGCTGGATCCAAACTTTACCTAACCGTCAATATTGGATTTGATCGGGTCACTATCCCTGATGTCAAAGGACAAGATTTAAAACGTGCGAAAGCAATTCTCGAAAAGGTTTTATCGGGTGAAGTATATGTACCATTACAAATTGGTGCCATAACGTATGTGCCTGCAGTGGGTGATGAACCAGCAGATACCATCATCGACCAAATCCCAGCACCTGGTAAAGAAACACATTCGGGAGAAAAAATTTACCTCCTTGTCACCGAGGCTAATACGGATAAAAAATCAAACCAAAGTTTGAAAGAAGACAGTGATGGATCGAAACTGGTTGGAATCCCTGTTCCTTTTGCAGTGGATTATTTACAAAGGAAAAAAATCCCTTATTCGATCAAAGAAGCCGTAAAACCAGAGTTTCGTGATTCGCATGGGCTCGTTTCTTCGTATGAATTAAAACCGACTGGCGCAGAAATTGGAGCATTTTACTTAAAACCATCTAACTCTCTTGTGCAAGATTATGAATTTTTAGAATACGAAATCGATGATAATGATCTCTATTCGGCAACGGTGAGTTATACAAAACCTGGCGACGATACAGAAATTCAAAAAGAAATCCTAACAAACCAATCGTTGAAAGAAGATGAAAAAATTCGACTTGTGGTGCATCGATTCACCAATACCAAAGTTACGTTAGTGGGAAAAGAAACAGGTGTAGCGAAAGTTTGGAAATTAAAGGGAACCTATTAAGATGAAAATATCGGCATCAATCCTTGCGGCAAAACTCACAGGACTTGCGACAGAACTCCCAACGTACCAAAAAGAAAGTATCGATCTCATCCACATCGATGTGATGGATGGAAACTTTGTACCTCAAATTTCGTTCGGTGAAGCATTTACGAAAGAAGTAAAGTCGCACACAAACATCCCTCTCGATGTCCACCTAATGGTAAGTAACCCAGAACTCCATGTTCCGAAATACTTTGATCTAAAACCTTACTGTATCACATTCCATATTGAAACTACGAATTTCTCAGTCCGTCTTGCAGAAGAGATCAAAAAACAAGGGATCAAAGTGGGAGTGTCACTGAACCCACAAACTCCCCCTGAATCCATCTCTCAAATTTTACCTTACCTTGACTTAGTGCTCCTGATGACAGTTGATCCCGGGTTTTATGGCCAGTCCTTTGTGAAGTCGGGATTTGAGAAAATTGCTGCAGTTCGCAAACTCACAAAACCGTACAATATTGAACTCGAAGTTGATGGTGGTGTGAACGAATCCAATATGGAAGAACTCGCAAAACTTGGTGTGGACATCACAGTTGTGGGCTCTGGACTCTATAAAACGGGAGATCCAAACGCTCAGGGCAAAAAATTAAAGGAACTTGCTGCAAGTGGCCGAACTCGCTCTTGACAGAACGTCCCTATTTAAAAAACTCGCTAGAAAAGGGGTATTTTTCCTTGGTTAAATTAAGATTACAAAGAACGGGAACAAAAGCAGACCCGCATTATCGCATTGTGGCGGCAGACATTCGTGCTCCACGAGATGGTAAATTCATCGAAGCGATTGGTCACTTTCACCCAACTGCATCCGCTGTTAAAAAAGCTACTTTCAACGAAGAAAAAACTCTTTCTTGGTTAAAAAAAGGAGCACAACCAACTGATACAGTGCTTGCTCTTTTGAAAAAAGACGACGTTTGGTCAAAATTCAAAGGTTAA
The DNA here is from genome assembly GCF_004769525.1 of Leptospira bouyouniensis. Lineage (NCBI taxonomy): Bacteria > Pseudomonadati > Spirochaetota > Leptospiria > Leptospirales > Leptospiraceae > Leptospira > Leptospira bouyouniensis. Next base: position 188,393 of record NZ_RQFT01000011.1, read on the forward strand.
TCTGTGGATATGGATTCCTTAGTTCGTTATATCGTGACATCTCTCGTTGACCAACCAGACCAGGTAGCTGTCAACCAAGTACCCGGAGAGGAAGAAACTGTGATCGAACTTCGGGTGGCTCCTAAAGACCTCGGTAAGGTGATCGGAAAAAACGGAAGGATTGCGAAGTCACTCCGTACGGTGTTACAAGCCGCGGGAACCAAACAAGGCAAAAACTATACTTTAGAAATTGTCGACTAAACCAAGTTTAGTGAAAGTGGGGGTCTTTGGATCCTCACATGGAATCAAAGGGTTTATCAAAGTTTTCACAGAAGGGGAAACATTGAATTCCTTGAAAGCGCCTACCACCTGCACAGTAAGTGACCTTCTAGGAAAAACATCCACAATCGAGATCGAAGCGATTCGCCCAAGTGGGAATCATTTCCTCGTGAAAATCAAAGGGTTTGATACTCCGGAAACCGTTGTCAAGTATCGTGGATTTTCATTGCTTTGGAAAAAGCAAGACCTTCCGAAACCAAACGATGGCGAAATTTATACAGAAGACCTAATCGGTCTTGTCATCATTTCTAAAGAAACGAAATCATCTCTTGGTTATCAAGTCGCACAAGTGATCGATAACCCAGCACATCCCATTTTAGAATGTAAACCCATCCAAGGCGATGGGGAAACGGTGCTTATTCCCTTTCTAAACCAATTTGTCGGCGACTGGGATTTGGAAAACCAAACCATCGAATGCATTGAATGGGAGCAGTGGTTTGCGCTTTAATTTCATTACCCTTTTCCCCGAAAAAATCACATCTTATTTTGATACCGGAATTCCTGGGAAAGCAGTGAAACAAGGGGTTGTCGAAATCAATCCTATCCACTTACGTGATTTTGCAGATAACAAACACCAAAAGGTAGATGATACCATTTATGGTGGAGGGCCCGGAATGCTTTTACAAGTGGGTCCTATCTACCGCGCTCTCGAATCACTGGGAGAAAAAAAAGGGAAGGTCATTTTACTCAGTCCCTCGGGTGAACTTTTCAACCAAACCTTGGCTCGTGAAATTTTTGAATCTTCAGATACCTTTACTTTGATTTCTGGGTATTACGAAGGTGTCGACCATCGTGTCACGGAGCATTTAATTGACAGGGAAGTGGCCATTGGAAACTATGTTATTTCATCGGGGGATTTAGCCGCTCTCGTTGTCGCAGATTGTTTATCTCGGTTTGTACCGGGGTTTTTGGGGAAGGAAGAAAGCCTTCTGGAAGAATCACACAACGAAACGGAAGAATTAGAATACCCCCAGTATACAAAACCCTATGATTTTATGGGTTGGACGGTTCCAGATGTGCTCCTCGGTGGACATCATGAAGAGATCCGGAAATGGCGGCAAAAAAACCGCAAAACAAGAAATCATTCTTAGAGGAAGCCATGAATCAGATTCTAGAAACAGCACTCGCAGGCGAAGCAAAGAACGAACTTAATTTCGAAATTGGTGATACCGTAAAAGTTCACTACAAAATCGTTGAATCTGGAAAAGAACGTGTTCAGGTTTACGAAGGTGTTGTGATCTCCATTGCGAACAAATCACAAAGCAAAACATTTACTGTACGACGTGTTTCTTACGATATCGGAGTGGAAAGAATTTTCCCACTTCACAGCCCTCGCATTGCAAAGATTGAACTCGTTCGTAAGGGTTCTGTTCGACGTGCGAAACTTTTTTATCTCCGTGATAAAAAAGGAAAAGCTGGTCGTATCAAAGAAAGAAAAGGCGGACAAGCAATTGTTGCCAAAGACAAAAAGAGACAGGACGAAGCTTCTAAGGCCGCAAAAGCAGCGGCAGTTGCAGAAGCACCTAGCGCATAATTTCTTTCGATTTAACGGCCATCAAACGGCCGTTTTTTCCTGAATACCAAATCCCCGATTCAGTTTGTTTCTCTTTTGACGAAGCAGGGCGTGGCACACTTGCCGGTCCCGTTTCCGTTGGATGTGTATCCTTTTCTTGGAAAACACTGAAAAGGATTCAATCTGGCGAAATCTTAAACGGTCTCCGCGACTCCAAAAAAATCCCTGAACCAAAACGACTTACCCTTCGCAAAGAAATTCTAGAATTTGCATCGTATTGGCATGTAAGCTTTGTGAGTGCAAAGTTTATTGACAAATTCAATATCAACCAGGCAATCTTTTATGGAATCAATCGAGCTTTACCAAAGCACCTAACAGACTTTCGTCGTTCAGAAATCCAAAACTTACAGGAACCCAACACCTCCGAGTACAAAAAGAAAGCCAAATCTGAATTCATAGAAACTTCAAATGGAATCCAAAGGGAAGAACCAAACAGAAATTTTCTACCGAGTCAGTCGTTTCTCTTTTTAGATGGGAATTACAAACTGAAAATCCAAACACCCATCGAAGGGTATCTTTCGATTCCCAAAGGGGACGATTTGGTACCATCGATTTCGGCAGCCTCTATCCTTGCTAAAACCTACCGAGACGAATATATGGAGAAGATGGATGAAAAATACCCAGGTTATGGTTTTGCCAAACACAAAGGGTATGGAACGGAGGAGCATCGAGAAGCGCTCCGAAAACTTGGAATTTCTCCCATCCATCGGTTGAGTTTTTGTGATTTTCTCCGAAGGGAAGGGAGTGAACCCACTCTATTTACAAACGACTGATCGAATTTTTCCGAATCTATCTACTCTTCTCAGTTTAGGGAAACGAACGAATTTTGATTCATTTTTGAAGGGATCTGAAAAAGATCCAGAAAATTCCCTTAAAGCCAAACACAATGGGTCCTTTTCAATAGAGAAAACTCCAAAAAACAATTTTCAGATAACAAGGAATTCGGAACAGACAGATCAAAAGTTCCCTTCTAAAACGAAAGACTTGTCGCGGTGGGAGACCTTTGTCAGTCACTCCAAAGAGGACGGGAAGGTTAGTGAAGTTTCATCCTTGAAAACTCTTTGGAGTTATTTAATGGGCCGAACCCAACCAACCGACCTTGTTTCTTACAATTTTAGAGAAAAAAAAGAAAACTTACACATGCTAGTGGATGAGAACCAAGACCAGTTGACCTTATATGTTTTTTGGAAGGCAGAAGGATTTGGTCCGTTTGGGTTATTTTTTAAATACGAACCAGATTTAAAAAACCCAGTGCACATTGGAGTTGTTACCACAGAAATTGGAACCGACAAGGAGCTTGGGAATCAAACGGGATTGGCAAATCAATTTCAGAATTTATTACGGGACTTCCCTCAAATTGGAAGTATCTCTTTTGAAACATGGGACAATTCTCCCTTTAACGGGGATTATAGATGAAACAAAAAATGGTAGCTCTGGCTTATAAACCGAAAGAAGATAATGCTCCAAAAATTGTTGCAAAGGCAGAAGGACTTCTTGCGTCAAACTTGGTGCGGATGGCAAAGGAAGCGGGAGTCCTGATTGTGCAAGATGAGGTGATGGTTAGTACATTAGCACATCTCCCTAATGGGAAAGAAATTCCGCGTGAGTTGTATGAAGTCGTTGCTTCCGTCTTTCGGATCCTTGTTTTAGAGAGAGAAAAGAAAAACAATTGAAGTTTCTACCCTTCTTACTAAGATTTACGCAATTATGCGGAAAATCTCCATACGTGACTTAGAGGCTGGTTCTAAGTTTACCAAGTCTCTTTATTTAGATAAGGATACTGTTTTTGTTGGAGCCGACCAACCCATTACCCAACAAGACTTAGACCGTTTGGTCCAATTTGGAATCGCTTTCATTCTGACGGATGGGGAAAAAGTCACTGCTGATCAAAATGAAAAATCATCCAGCAATAATGGGCCTGGTTATTTTGATACCAATCTTCCTTTTTACCAAGATGATGAGAACTCAACTCGTTATAAATACCTACTTGAAAAAACAAACACATCTAAAGTCGAATTTAACGCAGTATTTAAAGACTGTTTCGATCTAGTACAAAAAACTTATAAATCGGCATCTGAGGGTCGTTATACGGAGATTCGAGAATTCAGAGAAATTGCAGAACGTATCGCTGACCATACAAAAACCAACGCACAAATCCCCATTCTTTTGTTATCTCATTCACATTCAGGTTATTACTTATACACTCATATCTGTTATGCGACATTTTTTTCTGTAATGCTCGGAAACTTTTTAGAATTTTCTAGGCCCAAACTTATTGATTTGGCACTTGCATCTCTTTTTGCTGACATAGGGATGGTGACTGTCCCAGAAGAAGTTTCAGAAAAAAAAGGTAACCTATCTGAACTCGATTTAAAAACGATCAAACGCCACCCGGTGACAGGATACCAAATCCTTACCCAAAAGTTAAAATTAAAAAACTCGTTAGCCATTGTGGCTTTACAACACCATGAAGCAGTAGATGGTTCAGGTTACCCACAACGAATCCTTGCCAATCAAATTGAAGAACTCACAAAAGTATTTATGATCGCAGACCAATTTGCTGCTATGATCCATCCGAGACCTTACCGTTCTGCGATTCTTCCATATGAAGCGATGAAGATCATGATCAGTGAAAACGTGAACCGTTTTGATTTAAAAATGGTGAGGCTCTTTTTAAATAAACTTTCTATGTTTCCTGTGGGGTCCGGTGTGGTCCTTTCTGACCTAAGAATGGGAATGGTGATTGAATCCAATAAAGATAAACCATTAAGACCTGTGATCCGTGTGACAAAGGATGCCGATGGGAAACGTTTGAAACATTTAGAGTTTGTGGACCTTATGAAAGACTTAAATTTATATATCCAACAAGCCATTCCTTTTTCTCAAATTTACTGAGTCATGGGGATCAATTTTCTAAAGGTCGTTTTTCTTTGTTATGTTTTCGTTTGGTTTTAAATGGATTCCTTCTCCAAGGATTGGTCCAAATGAAAAAACTTGCCCTTGGCAAAGCTGGTGAACTCGTTGCGAGTCAATATTTACAAAACCTAGGCCATACAGTTCTATTTTCCAATTACCGGAAAAAATTCGGAGAAATTGACATAATCAGTTTGGAGAACCATATACTACATTGTTCGGAAGTAAAAACTTGGAACGAGGCGAATGGTTTTTTTCCGATGGAATGCCTTCATGCGACAAAACGTGCCAAAATGCGGAAGGTGTATTTGTATTTATTACAAGAAATCCCTGCTTTTTTTCACCTAACACCTAGCTTTAATTTGATCCATATCACCGAAAAAAAGGAAGTGCGTTTTTATTCTTCTATCTTCTAAATACTTCATCAAGGGATTTTTGTACTGAACCGATTGGTTTTGTATCCCATAAGGGAAACGCTCTCAAGGATGAGAGTTTGATTGTTACAAGGAAGTAACCACATGAGTCAATTTAGTGTATTTGGGAATTTAGCAGAAACCGATGAATTTGGACCAGATCCAGTTCTTTTACGAAAAAGGGGAATGGCCTCAACCATCAAAAAAAAATTCGATACTTATAAGAAAAAAATCGATGACCCTGCCTATATGGATTATGCGATCAATAAAATTGCGATGGAAATATCACATTTTATTTCCAAGTAATTTATCCTAGGCTATATATCCATTGGTATCCCAAAGTATAATCCAAAGCCTCTTGAATATGTACTTCCTTGGTTCTAGGGGAGAGGTTCCAATCTGCAATCGTCCTTGCGAGAGAAACAATTTGTTTTTTCTTTCGTAAGGAAAGATGTTTAGTTTCTTTCGACAAATCCAATTGTTGTAAAACCTTTTGAGTTTCATCTTTGGGAAAAATTCTTTCTTTTTTAAAATTAGACCTTTCTTTTAAAATTTTTTTTAGTAATACCTCCTCCAAACGAATGTTACGTTCACTAGTGGAAATGAATAATGTTTGGAAGATGGTAACTCGATCTAAAAATGCTCCACTTATCTTTTGCAGATACAATCTGATTTTTTGTAAGGAACAATGGCAATGGTTTTGACTTTGGTAATTGCCACAAGGGCATGGATTGGAAGACAAAAGAAGAGTGAAATCTGTTTTGATTTTTGTGACTTCATTGAGACGAGTGATTTCTATATAAGAATCTTCCATGGGCATTCGTAAGCTTTCTAAGATTCGATCTTTAAATTCAAGGGCTTCATCAAGGAATAAAACACCTCCTTCTGCCCGGCAAATTTCTCCGGGTTGGTAGGGAAGTCCTCCTCCTATCAGACCGACTTCTGTTGTAGAATGATGCGGGGAACGAAATGGTCTTTTTTGGGTAGGGGGTTCGAACTCACCATTTGCCTTCCAAATCCCAGAAGTGAAAATACCGTTGGAATCTCCTTGGGGGAGGAGTGATTCAAGTAACCGGTGTAACATGGTTTTTCCAACACCAGGGCTTCCGAGTAAAACACTATGATGGTTTCCAAGAATTGCATACAACAATCCTTGAAAGGTTTGCATTTGGTATCTGTCTAAATACACCTCACCCCAAAAAGGTGAGTCTGTATTTTCTTGTCTCTGTTTTCTTTTGTTTGGTGGGCTTTGTTCTATGGTTTCTAATTCTTGTAAGTGGGAGAGAAAATAATACTCACCTTCAGGAAGGGATTCGTTCCTAAGTGATTCTGGTAAGCAGTGGATGGCATCTATTTTACTGCTCTTTTGCCAAAGGTAAGGAAGTAGTTCCTTTCCACCAACAAGGCTTCCATCAAGGCCAAGGTTTCCCAAATACAGGATTTCTTTTTTGGGTTTTGGGACTTGTTCGGTTGCTTGTAAGATTCCGACAGCAATTGCTAAATCGATCGAGATCTTCTTCTTTTGGATATGGCTAGGTTTTACGTTGATGATAATGGTTTCTAATGGAAAATCAAAACGAGAGGCTTCTAAAGCCAACCGGATGCGGTCTCGAGCCTCCTTTGTCTCTTGCGATACGTTACCTAGTATTTGAAAATGGGGAAATCCCCTTCGGATTCCCACTTCCACTCGGATCTCTTTTGCACCATTCCATTCATACATCAAACTTCCAACTTCTGCTCGTTTGGGGCTCACATCTTAAGAAAGGTCCATGACAACGCTTTTGGTCCAAAAAATAAAAAAGACTTTTCATAAATAAGGCATCATGGTGACTTTTCCTGAGAGTTTGCTTTGGTTTGTAGTATCATTCGTGTTATCCCCCTCGTTCTTCTCCTTGTGTTCAGCCAATGTTCACAACGGTTGATCAAAAAAGAAAGATTAAGGGAAATCAATGAATACTATGATGGAAAAACATATGCCTTACGAGAGGAAATCAAATTCTCCCAAACCGAGGTTTGGAAGAAGGGGACTCTCGTTAAGATTTATATCGAATCAACTCCTTCTCTTTTGAAATTAAAGGTGTATCCGATCCAAGACACGCGAGAGTCTTCGGTTGGAAAACTGGCAGATTACATCATCAATGATGATGTGAAAAAGAGAGAATATGATTTGGCTGACGTGGAAGAGTGGGTGAACCAAAAGTTTTCCCTCGTGGAACAGAATGCCAAAAAAACAAAGAAATAAAGGTTTGGGATGTTTTCATTGTCTTATTATTTTTCTTTTCCTGCTTTCTTTCTTTCTTGTTCAAGATTCTTCTGTCTAGATCCCGATAGAGTATCTGTGAAGGCGATTCAATTCATTACAATTCTTTGTTTTGTTTTTTCTGGATCAGGCCTTTTTGCGAATCCATTCGAAAAACTCCACCAAGAAATCAATGAAACGTTACCTTCTGGTGATTCCACCGTATTTCGTATTTTTAGCAACCAATCCCAAGAACAAGAGATCCACAAACTATTTTCCGTTGGTGTGAACCAAACTGGGGAAGAGGAAGAGGTGGAACTTGCTTCCCTTGGTCTCCCCAAATACATTGATGTATCTCCTGTTGTCAGCAATACAGTGGTCCATGAATCGGGGATCATTGTGAAAAAATATACGGTCCAAAAAAAAGATAATTTATCAAAAATTGCACGTTCCTTTTCTATTGATGTTCCCAAACTCAAAAAAGCAAATTCCTTGACCAGTGACCAATTGAAAATTGGCCAAGTACTTGAAGTTCCAGTGCAGGTGAAGAATGCCTCTTCCTCTCGTGTCATTCTCAAAAAAGTGTTTATTTTACCTGTCCCTCAAAGCCGGATCACATCTCGGTTTGGAAGGAGAGTGGATCCATTTAACAAATACAACCGCGTATACCACTCAGGCCTCGACCTAGCCGCAAAAGTAGGAGCTCCGGTGCTTTCTAGTGCCGATGGTGAAGTTGTTTTCACTGGGCGAAACGGTGGTTATGGAAATTCGGTTACCATCCAACACAAAAATGGGTATAAAACAGTTTACGCCCATTGTTCACAGATTTTAGTTGAGGTTGGGGAAACGGTGAAGATGGGTCGTGTGGTTGCCCTTGTCGGAAGGACAGGAACAGCAACCGGGGCACATTTGCATTTCGAGGTAATTCGAAACGGGAAAATTATGAATCCTGAATCGGCTCTCGGCATGACTGAAAAACATGTTACAAAACTTCCCAAATCTGAAGTAGCCGGAATGTAATCGGAGTTTTTCTCCGATTTGTGGGGAGCATGAATTTAATCCTTCAAAGAATCCAATCGAGTCAGTTTTTGACATTGATTCCGGCTGTTTTATTATTTTCTTTTTCACTGGCTTATCTGTTAAAACTAGTCCTCCTCCTTCTTTTTTCGACAGAAACAGGGATGAATGTGGGAAGCCAAGTTCGCCCCAAACAAACAAGACAAGAAGTCATTTTAGCTGTGACAACCTATGAAGATATGGTGACAGGCAATCTCATCCGTGGCCAAGTATTTGATCCCAATGATGCCACCAAACGAGGTGCCGATGGTTCCCCTCTTGACCCAGAAATCGCTCAAGACAATGGGGATGATGACCAAATGCTTGTGACGGGAACATTGTCTGGCCATTGGTCCTTTGCCCGTGTGACAATCCGAGAGAAACAAAATAACGATTCTGAAGAATACGGTGTAGGTGAGATGGTTGGTGGTTATAAAGTCCAGACCATTGAACAACATTATGTAGTTTTGAAAAAAGGAGGACTCAGCCTTCGAGTGAATATTGGTGAGACCCCAGCACAGGCAAAAGAGAGGATTCGTCCAAAAGATGCCACTGCGGTTACCAATTTGGGGCCCTCAAGCCAAACGATTCAGAAAGTACTTTCCAGAGAGGATGTGAATCGCAAACTTAAGGACCCAAACACCATCTACAAAAATGCAAGGTTTGGTCCTCATTTAGTAGACGGAAAGATCGAGGGTTACAAAATCTATCAAGTGGCAAAAGACCATGTCTTTTATTCTCTTGGAGCACGAGGTGGTGATATCATCAAACGTGTGAATGGAATGCCACTCAATGAAACAGAGAAAATGTTGGAAATTTGGGGTTCAATCAAACAAGCTCCGAAAATTACAGTGGATTTAGAAAGACAAGGCAAAATAATCACATATGAATTTATCATTCGGAATTAAAATGAGAAATCGTCTCCCATTCGTTATCCTTTGTATTTGCCTTTATTTAATTGTGACTCCCAATTTTTCGCAAGAGAAAGGGAAACCAAAAGCAAAAACATCCCAAGAACCTGCCAGTTTCACTGCTGATTGGCGGGATACGGAACTAAAAGACTTTCTTATGGGAATGAGTGCCATCATCAAAAAGAATATTTTGATCGATGATGCGGTGAAAGGAAAAAAGATCACCATCATTTCGCAAAAGCGAGTTCGAATCGAAGATGCTTATGGATTTATGAAGTCGGTCCTTGAAACACAAGGGTTTGGACTCATTGAAGAAAATGACCTAATCAAAGTGGTGAAAATCAAAGACGCCCTTGCGAAATCACAAATTGTAAGGATAGGAAAAGATCCAGTTTCTGATTCAGAGGTGGCTTTGAACAAAACCATCACCCAGATTGTTCCATTAGAATTTTCGAATGCAATTGAACTCGAACCAATTCTCAAACGAGTCACATCTCCTGATACAGATATCATCATTCCTAAAAACCAAAACACATTAATTTTCTCTGGTTCAACATCCGATATCAACAAATTACTCAAGTTAGTTGACAATTTGGATGTAAGAGCTGATGGACCGGGTTCCATTTCTTCTGCTGGTGACATTCATATTTACACATTAGAATACAATGAGGCAGAAAAACTTGCGGCCATCCTAGTGAAATTGGATATGCCAGATGCACCCGTTGCACCTGTCCAAGGTCAACCTGGGGAAGCGGGAGCGGATGGGAAACCAGCTCCACCACCACAACAAGTCACTCCACAAGCTCCAAAAGTTCCAGGAAAACAAGATAAAATCAAAGCGGTTGCCCATAAGGAATCCAATTCACTTATTGTCACCGCAACACCACAAGAATGGGAAGAAATTAAGAAAATTATCAAAATACTCGATACACCCAGAAAACAGGTGTTACTCGAAGTATTAATAGTTGAGTTAAGTTCTACTGACTTAAATGACTTTGGTATTGATTGGCGTTATCAAGAACTTGCATACGGACAGTTTAACACAGGTCTTGCGGCACAAGGTGGTGTGATTGACAAAAATGGTCGACCAACAAATGTAAACACTCTCTCTGGTTTTTCACTTGGATTTATCCGTCGCGGTGGTCAACAAATCATTGGTATCTTAAATGCAAATTCCACAAATGAGAATTTTAATGTATTATCAGCTCCACAAATTTTGACCTTGGACAACCAAGAAGCTGAAATCAATGTGGGTCAGGACGTTCCAGTTCGGACCCAAAACCGTAACGCCGGTCTTGGTGGAGATAATGCTGTAACGGTTGCAAACTTTGAATACCGTCCAACTGGGATTAAACTAAAATTCACACCACATATTAATAAAAATAATCGTATCACTCTTGATTTGTACCAAGAAATCAAAAACGTTGCCGGAATTTCTTCGGAAGCGACTGGTGGTAACCCAACCTTTAACAAACGAGATATCAAAACTACGATTGTTGTGGATAATATCCAAACCATTGTGATTGGAGGTTTACTTTCCAATGACAAACAAAAGAAAGTGCAAAAAATCCCAATCTTAGGTGAGATCCCACTCCTTGGAACATTATTTCGAAGGACCACCAATCAAAATCGTAAAACTAATTTGATGGTATTTCTCACACCCCACATCTTAGATGATCGAGAAAAATCGGATCGTATGACCATCCAAAAGAAAAATGAACAAGAAAGGATGGTGGATGAACGAGAAAAGAAACTGAGATGAGAAAAAGTTTAGGTCAGATTCTTTTAGAAGATGGAATCCTTACGATTAAGGATTTAGAAGACATTTCCAAACAACAGGAAAAAACAAATCTTCCCATCACTCATATCATCCAAAAAAAAGGACTCGCATCCGAAACTGATATCTTAAAGGCACTTGCGAAACTCCATAAGATGGAGTTTTACGACAAACTAGAGTTTGTTGCTAATGAAGATATTTTTAATAAAATTCCTTTAAAACTTGTCCAACGTTCCAAAATCGTACCGTTCCTTGTCAAAGGAAAAAAAGTTTTTGTAGCTACATCCGATCCCACTGACCTCCATCCAATGGATGATATGCGTTCCTTCTTAAAAGGTTACGAAATCCAATTCGTTCTCGCAACGGAAAACGAAATCATGCGCATCGTCCATTCTCAGTTTGATAAAACAACTGCAGAAGCAAAAGAAATGATGGATGAGATGGACGGAAGTTTTGGCGATCTTTCCGATGCCTTTGAATCCGATGCACTAGATTTATCTAACGAAGCACCTATCATCAAAATGGTGAACGTGATTTTATCACAAGCTGTTTCGGAACGAGCATCTGACATCCACGTTGAACCGTTTGAAAAGTCAGTAGTGGTTCGATACCGTGTGGATGGTGTTTTACAAAAGGTATTAAGTCCACCTAAGTCATATTTAGCGGGAATCTCTACTCGTATCAAAATCATGTCCAATTTGAACATTGCGGAAAATAGGCTCCCGCAAGATGGTCGGATCAAACTCAGGTTAGCTGGAAAAGATGTGGATGTGCGGGTTTCTATTATCCCATGCCAATTCGGAGAACGGATTGTAATGAGGATTTTAAATAAAACTGACCAAAAGTATTCCATTGAAACAATGGGGTTTAATCCGCAGATTCTTAAGGATTTTAAAGAACTCATCTACAAACCATATGGGATTATTTTGGTAACGGGACCCACAGGTTCTGGTAAATCGACAACATTATACTCGGCACTTTCTGAAATCAATACAGAAGAACGGAATATCATCACATGTGAAGATCCAGTGGAATACCAAATGGAAGGGATTTCACAAATGCAGATGAATGAAAAAATAGGACTCACTTTTGCGGCAGGCCTTCGATCGATTTTACGGCAAGACCCTGATGTGGTGATGGTGGGGGAGATCCGAGATGAAGAAACAGCAAGGATTGCCATCCAAGCCTCACTTACTGGTCACTTAGTATTTTCTACTCTTCATACGAATGATGCCTCTTCAGCTGTGACAAGGCTTGTGGATATGGGTATTGAACCGTATCTCATCACGAGTTCCGTGTTAGGTTTTATGGCGCAAAGACTTGTTCGTGTCATTTGTAAAGATTGTAAAACTTCTTACAAACCAACTGACAAAGACCTAGCGGGACTTGGAATCCAGAGAAAAGAATTAAAAAATGGTGTTTTGTATCGTGGGAAAGGTTGTAGTTCTTGCCTTAATTCTGGTTACAAAGGAAGAACTGGTCTTTACGAACTTCTTATCATGAATGACGAAATCAAACGAGCAATCTTGCAAGGTGCAGATGCAAATCGTATCAAAGAACTTGCAATTAAAAATGGTCTTTCTGTACTCCAAGAATATGGAAAATATAAGGTAATCGAGGGAGTGACTACTCCGGAAGAAGTTCTCAGGGTATCTTAAGTATATGCCACTTTTTACCTACGTAGCTTTCAATAAAAAAGGAAAAGAAGAAAAAAACATAATTGATGCTGTAAATTTACAAGCAGCACGTAACAAACTGAAGGCGAAAGGGCTTTACGTAAGATCTATCCATGAAGATCGAGAGAAAGAAGAACGTGAATTATTTCCTTTTTTATCAAAACTTCTATATCGTATACCTAGAAAGGATGTTGGACTATTTTGTAAACAACTTGGAACTTTGATTGGAGCAGGGATTCCTCTTGATAAATGTTTACTTTCTATCATTGACCAAGTTGAAAATATATATTTCAAAAAGGTATTGATAGAGATGCGGGCCGACATCACAGAAGGATCAAGCCTTTCTGAGTCTATGAAAAAACACAAAACTGTGTTTCCTGACCAATACCCAAGTTTGATATCTGTTGGAGAGTCCACAGGAAATTACGAAAACACCTTACATAGGTTAGCTGAACTAGAGGAGAAATCTTCTGAGTTGAAATCAAAAGTGCAAGTTGCCATGATTTATCCTATGATTATGGGTTTACTTTCTCTAGGTGTGTCGATCTTTTTATTAGTAGTAGTGATTCCACAAATTGAACAATTGTTTGCATCATTTGATGCCAAACTACCCTTACTCACACGTGCTGTAATTTTTTTATCCTATGTGTTAACCAATTACTGGTATTTTATTTTGGCAATCATCGCTGGCAGTTTTTTAGGATTTTTGAAATGGAAAAGTTCAGAGGATGGGAAAAAAGTTTGGGATAAGTTCTTACTTGGACTCCCGATCATCGGAACTTTACTTCGTAAGATTTTAGTTTCTAATTTTGCAAGGAACCTTTCCATTCTACTTTTAAATCGAGTGCCCCTCATTGTTTCTCTCAATATTGTTTCGGACGTGGTAGGCCATACGGTTTTTAAAGAAGAGATAGATGCCGCCATTATCAAAATTAAGGAAGGGGGAAAATTATCGGATTCCTTACAAGGGAGCCAAGTCCTTCCACAAATGGTCCTTGGGATGTTAAGCGCTGGTGAGGCATCCGATAAAGTTCCCGAAATGATGAATAAACTCTCAGAAATCTACGAATCTGAGGTGGATACAGCAATAAAATCTTTGACCCAATCATTGGAACCTATGATGATCATAGTAATGGGTGGAATTATTTTTACCATTATGGCGGCGATTATGACGCCAATGTACAAACTAACTCAAGAAATCCAGGGGATGTAGAGTTTATGAAAATCAAAGGAAAAAACAGAAAGATCCGTGAGGGATTAACGCTAATTGAGATTACAGTGGTAATGCTCATTTTAGGATCTCTTATGGCAATTCTTTACTCAAGTATCGGTAACCGGGGTGAAGGCGAAAAAAAATTAAAACTTAAAAATGACAGTGCCGTTTTAAAAACAGCATTAGAACGTTATTTGGAAGTTTATGATAAATACCCATCCGAAGAACAAGGTTTACAAGCGTTAATTGAAAAGCCAGACGATGACAAAATTGGTGATGATTATGAGCCAATCATTAAGGAAAAGGCAGTCTTAAAAGACCCATGGAAAACTCCATATGTTTTGAAATTTGAAGGAGCTGTCCCTCAAGTTTTAACATTAGGTGAAGACAAAAAAGAAGGTGGAGATGGAAAAAATAAAGATTTTAACATCCTCTCTCCTGATGATTACCCAGCCGCTTTCCGATAAAAAACAATTTCCTCTTAGGAAAAGAAAGTTCCGCGACGGTCTCACACTCATTGAGATCGTCGTTGTGATTTCTATATTAGGACTTCTAATGGTAATCGTTGGTGGTTCTCTTCGGAATCTCATTATTCCTTCAACAGAAGATATCTCTGTCAAATTACAAGAGTCCTTTAAGTTTGGTTACAACAAAGCCCAACTCACAAACCAGGCTGTACTGTTTGTTTATGACTTCGAAAAACGGGAATACCAGTTTTTTTTACTCAAACGGGAAGAAGGTGGTTTAGAAGAAGAACCCATTCTCAAAAAAGTGACCTTACCATTTTACTCTAAGATTACGAGTGTCCGAGACTTAGGTGGAAAACCTAGAAATGAAGGGAAAATCCGTATTGTTTTTACTCCCCAAGGCACAACAACAGATTTATTTTTATATGTGGGTTCCGACACTGAAATCAAACGTACGATCCAGATCTATCGTTATGGTGGAAAAATAAAAATCCATAAAACAGAATATTTTCCTGAACCAGAAGCCAATCCAATTTTAAAAGTGTCGTATGGCCTAGATGAACGAGATGAACAAATTGATCCCAATGCAAAAACTCAACCTCGTTAAATCATTCAAGTCCGCATTCACATTGTTTGAGGTCACGATTGCAATGGCAATGGCTGCGATGGTTATGACATATACATATTCAATGATTGCAGAAGGAATTTCATATCAAAAAAAAGCAGTTTTACTTTCTAATGCTGTTCACTTAGCAAAAATCAAAATGGCACAAGTTGATTCCTCAACCACTATGCAAACTGATACCTCACGTGGTTCTATTGATGCGTTTCCTGGATACACTTTTGAAACAGAGATCAAAGAAGAGGAAATGGATTTGCTCAAACTTGCTGGTGGCCCCAATGCAGAAGAATTACGAAAAAAAGCGCCTAAGGATATGTTAGGTGATAAAGATGTTGGACTCAGTGACCTCATGAAAAAAAGAGGTCAGAAAAAAAGTTTTGAAACTGGTGGTGTTTTAAAAGTATTTAGAGTAAAGGTTTCGATTTTTTACACAGATGGAAATAAAAAAGAATCCTATTCAGTAGAAACATTTCGGAGCACTAAATACTAATGAAAGTTTGGTGTTTATTGTCAAATTCTCGTAAAAAACTAACTTTTCAAACTTTCAAAAGTGGATTTACCTTGGTTGAAATTTCGATTGTTGTCATGATCATGGCAGTTATTTTCACAGGTATCTTTTCTGTTTTTTATACAGCTAATAAAATATCCAAAAAAGGTGCATCGAATAAGGGTGCAAACCGAAAAGATATTTTATATGCAATGGAAAATATCCGCGGGACTTTATCACGAACCTACTTTATCGATAACCAGAAACGGATTTTATTTGTAGGAAAACAAGAAGGTGTGACTGGGTCTAGGAATGACCGGATTGTTTTTGCTACAGCCAACCCAAATTCAGAAGAGGAAGGCCAAGCTTCCGTTCGGGAAGTTTCGTTTTATTTAAGGAAGATGCCAAACCCTAAAATGGATGGACTTTCTTATTTAATTCGAAGGGAAGATGAGATGATTGATACATTTCCTACACAAGGTGGAGTTGAACATGTGTTACTCGAAAATGTGAAAAGTTTTCAAATGAAATTTTCAGAGAGAGGAGATAAATGGGTAGATGATTGGAATTCTAGGACTACAAAAAAAATTCCAAGACTCATTCGGTTTGAAATTATATCACTTGTGGGGAGTGCCTTTGTTAAATATGAATCGCTTGCGCATCCAGTTATTCTCTACAAATAAAAAATCCAAACAAGGATTTATGGTTTATCTTCTAGTGATGGCCATAGGAACTGCATCCTTGTTTACCGCTTCCAAATTTTTTGAGGATGCTGCTACGGAATACCGTGTCGCTAGGGCACAGGCAGACGGATTTCGTGCTCATATGTTAGCAAAAGCTGGGTTTATGGGAGCCGTGGGAGCATTAAAAAAAATTCCAGAAGAAGTATTGTACCAGTCCGGCCTTGCCATGGACCCACCTCCCATTCCCCTCGGTGGAGGTGTGATCTATTACACGATGAGTCCTGAAGATGGAAAAATCAATATCAACTCGTTAGTCAAAATTTACGATGACCAACCGAACCAAAGGACTATCGAAATGGTCACTAGGTTGTTTTACCAATTTGGGCTGAAACGAGATATGATTTTCCCCATTTTGGATTGGATCGATGAGAATCACCAGGAGACGGGAGGTGGTGCAGAACAATATTATTACACGCGACTTACCCCTCCTAGGAAGATCAAAAATGCCCCGTTTTATTCACTCTCTGAGCTATTGAATGTAAAAGGATTTGATCGTTCTGTTGTTTATGAGAGCTTAAAACCCAAAGATTTTGATAAAAATAATTCAAAAGATTTTATGACAGAAGAGGAAAGAGCCCTTCGTTCCGATAAAGATTACGTGCTCTCGAACAATATCACTGCCTATTTGCCAGCTGGGGATTCGTATGATGACCGAATTAATATCAATACAGCTCCCTATTTTGTCCTCATTTCCCTCTCTGATTTTATGACCAAACAAGCAGCGATGAAAATTTTGAAACTCAAGTTGCAGAAAGGAGGCTATATTAAAGAATTGAAAGATCTGGAGACAGAACCTGAGTTCCAAGTAAAAACAACTGGTGATCTCACCTTGTATAAAGAACTCGCAGGGGAAGGAACCGATGTTTCTGGCGGGCGGATCAAAACCAAAGGTGAAGTTTACAAAATTACAGGGGTCGGGATTATTAAGGATAAAGTGGTTCGTAAGGTAACTGGATTATTTGATCTTACCAACAACCAGATGTTATACTATACAGAAGATTAATTATGTTATCATTTGACCAGTACCTTGCAATCGATTATGGCTCAACCTTCTTAAAGGGTGTATTATTTAAAAAAGTATTAGGAAAAGTGGTTATCCTTCGTACTGAAAGTTTGCCCGTCGTGGAGTTAGATGAAACTGAAGGTGATCCATTCGAATACAATATTATCCGTTTCATTCAAAGTTTTTTTCCTGAAGAAAACCGTTTTCTTATCAATTTAGGTATTCATAATTTATTTGTAAGAGATTTAACAGTACCTCTTGTTTCGGAGAAAGCCATCCAAGAAGTTTTACCATTTGAAGTTGAAAATTTAGTTCCTTATCCTATGGAGGAGCTAGAGGTTATCGGTAAAACTTGGAGGACAAGTAAAGAAAATTCAGACGTGATCACTTTCAATGTTCACCACTCTGAATTGTTTCGGGCATTAAAGCCCTTTGCCAAAGGTGATTTGACATTAAGTTGTCTGTCATTAGACTCATTTGTCATCTCTTCCCTTATCACAAAAAACTATCCGCTATTAATTGGTGATAAAACCATATTACAACTAGACTTAGGTGGCCGTTATAGTATTTTAAATGTATTATATGAAGGGAAACTTAGACACACTCGACAAATTTATATTGGTGGAGAAGAAATAACTTCTGAAATTGCCAATATTTTAAAGGTAGATTTAGACGAAGCAAGACTTATCAAAGAGTCGCTACCAATTGGATTTTTGTTTGATACTATTGACAAAGGAGATGAAACAAAATTTCTAAATCAGTTTCATATCAATGGATCACAATTCAAATCAATACGAAAATTCATTTTGGTTAAACTTGATCAAATTATCCATGAAGTTGAAAATAGTATTTTTTCTTTACCAGAACAAGAACGTCCAAGTTTGATCTTACTTTCTGGAGGAGCAAGTCTTTATCCAAGTTTAACTGCTTATCTGGAAGAGAAGTTGGGAATCAAAACTGGTCGTTATGAATTCCTTGGAATTAATGATCCAAGTTTTGTGACTGCTGTGGCAACAGGAGTTCATTTTGAATCTAGGAATAGAGTTAATTTTTTAGAAACTGGATTCGCTAAGAAAATTCATACCAATCGTTTTAAACTTTCTGCATTCAAACCGCATATCATTCTAGTTAGTATTTCATTAATCCTTTTGTTTGGAGTTTTCATCATAGGGATTATTTTAGATAAACGTAAAATTGCTGCAGGCAAACAGATCTTAATTGAAAAATATAAAAATGGGATAGGCGGGGAGTTGGGTGAAGATGAAGACCCAGTTTACGCAGCAAATAATAAGTTAAAAGCAGAACGCAAAAAAACTGAAATTTATCGTTTGTTTTTATCCCAAGAAAGTGTTCTTGATGTTCTAAATGAAGCGACAGAACAATTTCCATCCCCAGAAGTTTTACCGTTTATTTTGGATCAATTTAACTTTGAAGAAAAGGAAATCCAAATTTATGGTAGAGTAAACGAATTTGGTGAAATAGGAACTATTCAGTCCGCACTTGAAAAATCTGAAAAATTTACAAATATCCAAATTCAAAATAAACGACTCATCACTGGTGTGAATAAATTCAAAGTAAGTTTTAAAATCAAGATGGATGTTGTGACTCCAAAGGATGAACCATAATGTTTGATCGATTAAATGATAGAGAACGGATCCTTGTCATTGGGCTTATTGGTTTTGTTTCACTTCTTGGTATTTATACAATTATTACGTTACTTTCTGATCTCAGAAACAATCTTTCAGAAGAGATTTTTGAAACGAGATCACAGGCCGGAGAACTTGATCGAGTGATACGTGAGTATAATTACTTACGAGGATTACAATCTGGTGGAAGTGAAGAAGATGTGAGCGTGATGTATTCAAAGCTCGATCAAATTTTGGTTCGTTATAATTTAAAAGATAAAGTCCAAACAATGAAAGACACAAGTAATGTCATCCAAAAGGACTATAATAAAATTACTATCGATGTGTCATTTAGGTCAGTATTGTTGCAGGATATTATTAAACTTGTGTATGATATCGAAAAGAACAAACAAATCCAGGCGAAAGTAGACTTACTCAGTTTCCGTAAGCCATTTGCTGAAAAAGAGATTTATGATGTAAATTTGAAAGTTTCATCTTATAGTCGTTTGTCGAAGGGAAAATAAATGGCAAAAGAAAACGAATTAGAGGAAGATTTTGACTTAGAAGAAGATATGACCATTCAAGAGTCATTATTGGAAGAAGACAATGAATTGTTTGACGAAGATAATGATGAAGAACATACAAAGGTCAATCGCAAAGAAATTTTCATTTTAGTAACTATTTCCTTTGTTTCATTTTTGATTTTTACCATATTTATTTTTCCTCTAAATGAAATTGTACGTTCTATACTGATTAAAACTGGTAAAGAAACCGGTGTCATTATGGATGCTAAAGAAATCCATTTTCCTATGATTGGACGTAAATCATTTGATAGTTTTGTGGTTAGTTTACCTTCTGGAGCTGCTTTAAAAGCCGAAGAAGTGAGTCTCGGTATTTCCCTTTTGGGGATTTTACAATCCCGATTGGAAGGAGATGTGAACGTTGGCTATTTTAGTTATGAGGGGAGTGATCTTTCGATTGGAATCCAAACGATCGATTTACCAATTCGATTATCTCCCTTAGATGATAAAATTACAAAATGGAATGGAGAAGGTGAGATCACTCTTTCTGGTGGAAAAATCAAAGAGTCCATGGAGATTCCATTTTTAGGTTCGTTAAAGGGAACAGATATTAAAAAAGCAAATCTTCTCTTTAAGGTTCGATCTGGAAAGTTACTCATTGAACGAGGGACTCTCGATTCAAATATAGCGAAATTCCAATTCCAAGGAGTTGTAAGACTTTCCGATACAATTTCTTTTTCTCAATTGGATTTAAAAGTATGTTTCTCTTTTACGGACAAGTTTGCATTGGAAAGGCAAGATTTAGTGGGTATGGTGGCACTTTTGCCCCAAGAAGCTGGTAAAACTTGTATTCCTGTGAGAGGGACGTTATCATCTCCCAAAGTGGATCTACCCAACTTAAATCAATTAGGTGGTGGGATTCCTAAAACCGAAGATGGATCCATTGAACCGGCTCCAACTCCTTAAGCACCCAGATTTTTAAGTGTGAATTGTTTGATACACTCACTAGACTTGCTGTGTAAATTCAATCCATCAATTGATCCCATCATAGTGGATTGAATTCTTTATCATTCATTCCTCACTGATAAACAGGAAAAACTAAACAAACAGAATTCTTTGCTTCTGATCGCAAAAAAAAAAGATCCCAAATCTGGGATCTTTTTTCAAATCCAAACTCTCCTAGTAAAAAAGAGTTTGGAGTTGATTTTACTTTGTTTTTACGAACAACCAGTTGTTGATCCGCAAGAGATACACTTGAGGCAGGCACCATTTCTCACCATCTGGAAAGAACCACATTCAGTACAGGAATCTCCAGTGTAACCTTTGGTCCTTGCTTCAGCGATGATTTTGAGAGTTGCTGCTGCTGTTTGTGCTTGGGTTTGAGTTGGTTGTGCCGTTTGTCCCGCCACAGCTACCACTTCTTGTTTGTCCTCAAGGACTGATTTCATAGAAATCGCATTCACTTGTAGCGGGGTACGAGGACCGCTAGTCTCGGACTTTCCCACAGTTTCTCGTGCTGGTTCTGCTTTTCTTCCAACCTCATCTGTTCTTAAGTCTTCTGGCGATACTTGTGCCAAGTCGTATCGACCAAGATAAGTGATGGCAAGTTCTCTAAAGATATAGTCAATCACAGAAGTAGACATTTTGATATGTGGGTTTCCAGACACCATTCCATTTGGTTCAAATTTGAAGAATGTAAACGCTTCTACAAATTCTTCCAAAGGAACACCATGTTGTAAACCAAGAGAAACTGCGATCGCAAAGGCATTCATTAAAGAGCGGAATGCCGCACCTTCTTTGTGCATATCGATAAAGATTTCGCCTAGTTGGCCATCTTCATATTCTCCTGTTCGGAGATATACTTTGTGACCACCCACCATAGCTTTTTGAGTGTATCCTGCACGTCGATGAGGGAGTTTCCTTCTTTCCGAAATGTATTTATACACTAGTTTTTCTGCAACTTCTGTTACCGTTTTCGGAGTTGAACTTGTGCTTAGTTCTTCTTCCTCGTCTCCTACAGCACTTAACAACTGAAATACGGAGTTAAGTGGTTGTGAAAGTTTTGATCCGTCTCGGTAGAGAGCGTTTGCTTTGATCATCACTTTCCAGGACATGAGGTATGCATTTTTAACATCCTCAATGGTTGCCTCTTCTGGAAGGTTGATCGTTTTGGAAATTGCACCCGATATGAATGGCTGAGCCGCTGCCATGATTCGGATGTGTGATTGATAGGACAAAAAGCGTTTTCCATATTTACCACATTTGTTCGCACAATCAAAAACTGGAAGGTCCTTCTCTTTGATAAAAGGAGCATTTTCGATCGTCATAGTTCCACAAACATAGTCATTTGCTTGTGCAATTTCATCTGCTGTAAATCCCAATGTTTCTAATAAATTGAATCCCATTGAGTTGTAAAGAGAAGGGTCAATACCTAACGTTTTAGCAAGGAAATCTTCACCTAACGTAAATTTGTTAAATGCGAATTGGATATCAAAAACAAATGGAAGTTGTTTTTCCAATTTCTCCAATACATCTTCTGTGAATCCTTTTTCTTTTAAACGTGCTGTGTTGACACCTGGAGCTCCGTTAAAAGTGGCATGTCCTTTACAGTAGTTTACGATGGCATCTTGTTCTGCTTGGCTATACCCAAGTTTTTTCAGAGCTGCAGGAACTGATTGGTTAATGATTTTAAAGTAACCACCACCAGCCAATTTTTTATATTTCACAAGTGCAAAGTCAGGTTCGATCCCTGTTGTATCACAATCCATAACCAAACCAATGGTTCCTGTTGGTGCGATCACTGTCACTTGTGCATTACGATAACCATACTGTTCTCCAAGCTCCAACGCTCGGTCAGAATCTTCTTTTGCAGCTTCAAGTAGATACGAAGGTAAAAAGGATGGGTTGATTCCTACTGGAGTGATGGTTAATCCTTCGTATTCTTCTTTCGGTGCATTATAAGCGGCACGTCTATGGTTACGCATTACACGTAACATATGTTCTTTGTTTTTTTCGTAACCAGCAAACGGTCCTAGTTCTTTTGCCATCTCTGCAGAAGTAGCATAAGCAGTCATATGCATGATGGAAGAAATTGCACCCGTGACAGCCATTGCTTCTTGTGAATCATAAGGGATACCCATAATCATGAGAAGGGATCCAAGGTTTGCATACCCAAGACCTAAAGTCCTAAATTTGTATGATAATTCCGCAATTTCTTTCGAAGGGAACTGTGCCATAAGAACCGAAATTTCTAGAATGATGGTCCAAATTTTGTTGAGGTAACGGTAACCTTCTACATCAAAGGTTCCATCTTCTTTTAAAAATTTGACAAGGTTTGCAGAAGCCAGGTTACATGCTGTGTTGTCTAGGAACATGTATTCAGAACATGGGTTCGATGCATTGATTGCTCCATCTTCTGGACAAGTGTGCCATTCGTTGATTGTGCTGTGGTATTGAGTACCAGGGTCTGCAGAGTTCCAAGCAGCGTTTGCAATCCTTTCCCAAAGATCACGAGCGCGTAAGGTTTTTGCCGCTTTTGGTTCACGACCTTCTTTTCGGGCTTTTTCCTTTTCCGTACGATTGATGAGGTGGAAGGGTAGGTCTTTTTCGACCGCTTCCATAAACTCATTTGTGATACGTACAGAGTTATTTGAATTTTGTCCTGAGACTGTGTTGTAAGCTTCTGATTGCCAATCAGTTGTGAGTTCTTCAAAGAGAAGGTCTTTGTATCCTTGTTTGGATAAGTCGATCACTCGTTTGATATAATTGTCTGGAACAAAGGCTTTCCTTGCTTTTTGGATCGCTTTTTTGAGATCCACGTTTGCAGCTGGATCGTATGCCTTTTCTTCACCAAGTGTTTGTTTGGCGGAAGCACAAGCATTCATAATTTCATTTAATAGTCTGTTATTGAGGATGGATCCTGTCACAAGGGAAGCTACTTTTTTCTCTTCTTGGACTTTCCAATCAATGAACTCTTCGATGTCTGGATGGTCCATATCAAGGCAAACCATCTTTGCGGCACGACGAGTGGTTCCGCCAGACTTAATCGCTCCGGCAGCTCGGTCCCCAATTTTTAAGAAAGACATAAGGCCTGAACTTTTACCACCTCCAGAAAGGGATTCGTTGGCAGCACGAAGGTTGGAAAAATTGGTTCCAGTACCCGAACCATATTTAAAGAGGCGAGCTTCCCTGACCCAAAGGTCCATGATCCCACCTTCATTCACTAAATCATCATCAACTGATTGGATAAAACATGCATGAGGTTGTGGGTGTTCGTAAGAAGAGGCCGATCTCACTAATTTTCCAGATTTTGGATCTACATAATAATGACCTTGTGATTTTCCATCGATCCCATAAGCCCAATGGAGTCCAGTATTGAACCATTGTGGGGAGTTCGGAGCAGACATTTGGCTTGCGAGCATAAAGATGACTTCTTCATAGAAGACTCGAGCACTATCTTCATCAGAAAAATAACCGTATTTAAAACCCCAATAAGTCCAACAACCTGCCAAACGGTGGAATACCTGTTTGGAATCAGATTCTCCGACATATCGATCTTCTGGATTGAGGGCGATGAGTTTTTCATCATCAGGAACCGATCGTTGTAACCATTCTGGGATTCCTTTTTCAGCTACTTTTTTTAAGTATTTGGGAACACCTTTGCGGCGGAAATATTTCTGAGCAAGGATATCGGTTGCAACTTGCGACCAAAAATCAGGAACTTCGACGCCGTTTGCTTCAAACACAACGGATCCATCGGTATTGGTAATCTTTGAGTCCTTACGAACCCATGTTAAATTTGGGTATAAACCCTTGTTCCCTTTGGTAAAATGCCTCTCAATCTTCATGCAAGAACCCCATCTCAAACAACATATAAAATTTCTATTTTTTTCCTCTACCAGGAGCGGAGAGGATTATGTCACAATGAAGGAATCTTAAGTTGGAAACATCCATTTTTTCAGACCAAGCGACGGGATTTTTTAGAAATTTTTCAAATTTTCTCGTAACTAAGACATAATTTTTTCATTGACCTAGCGACCTTCCTCCGTAGTATGGTCACAGATTCGAGATTCCCCTTTAGCTCAGTCGGTAGAGCAAATGACTGTTAATCATTGGGTCGCTGGTTCGAGCCCAGCAGGGGGAGCGGTCTTGTGATTGGCCATTTGGAATCCTCTAAACTCCGAAAATTCTTCTCCTTTTCCCTAAAAATTTCCACCATTTTCCCAACATCCTTCCTTTATTTCTCAAAAAAATCACTCATAGCCTACACAATTTTGTGTTTAATTCCTTTTTTCGCAGTTTCCTTTGCGAATTCTCTCCCAAATTCATCAAAAACTCCGATTTTTTCCCAGTCAGAACAAATCATACTCATTCTCGGAAAACCTGGAAATACCCAAGGCAAACTGTATTTTTTTGCCGCTGATGGAGGAGAATGGAAGGAAATTGTTTCACGGGTTCCTGTTTGGTTTGGAAGGAGCGGGCTTATTTCTGCCGATAAAAAACGAGAAGGGGACGGATTTACTCCCAGTGGTAGTTTTCCCGTAAAACGAGTGTTTGGGTACACTCGTCGGTCAATACGAAATTTAGAATACACTCAAATTCGAAGAAAAGACCATTGGAGTGATGCCTCAAATTCAAAACATTACAATCAATTCATTCGGAATTATGAGAAGGGAGCAACTTCTTTATGGAATTCACCCATTTACCAACTTTTCATTGCTATTGAACATAATACCAATGCAAGTATTCCCGGATATGGAAGTATGATTTTCCTCCATCCTTGGGACGAAACCAAACCAACGTCAGGTTGTGTAGGTTTAAAATTTTCAGATTTGGAAACCATCATTCAAAATTTAAATGGTAACAAAAATCCATTCATTCTCATCGTAGAATCAGAAGAGGAAATCTAACAAAAAAGCCGGTATTCCTTTCGAAAATACCGGCAAAAATGTTGTTTAGGATTTTATAAAAAGTTTAGTTTGAGCTTAGAAGAAAGTCTTTATAATCAGGTGTTTTCATCTCTTTTTCCCATCGACTCCAAGTGTAGGGCCACATCGCTGGATCACCATCTGGATCTAAATACCAACTTTGACATCCCCCAAGCCAAACTGTACCTGCCATACCTTTTTTAAGATAAGCTGCAAATCTTTGTAAGGCTTCCTCTGTAGTTTGGATTGAGTTGAATTTTCGTTTTCGCCAATCTTCAATGATCTTTAACACATATTTGGTTTGAACTTCACTCATAGCAATGACCGAAAAATTTCCGATAGGTGTGTTAGGACCTAACATCAAAACAAAATTCGGAAAATGTGGAATAAAAAGTGATCGATAAGCTTGTACTTTCTTTTTCCAAACGGTATCAATGGAGATTCCATTTTCTCCTGTTAAATTCATTGGACGCATGAAATTAAATGGATGGAAACCAGTTGCAAGAACTAAAACATCTAATTCATGTAAGACTCCATCTTTTGTGACAACACCATTCTCTGTGATTTTTTCAATTCCTTCCGTCACTAAGTCTGCGTTAGGTTTTTGAATGGCATCATAAAATGTTGAATTAACGATGACACGTTTGCAACCAACGCGATAATCTGGAGTTAATTTTTTTCGGAGAACAGGATCTTTTACGGATGTGCGCAGGTTTCGTTTGCATAAATAACTCATTAATAAATGTGGGATTTTTTTCCCAATCACCGCTTTTGAAAAAGTTTGTTCGACGGCGAATGTATACCATTTATGAAATCGTTTTAGAATATTCGGTTCTTTTCTCCACTTTTGTTTGTCTTTTTCAGTATAAGTAGTATCTGGAACTTTGACAATCCACTGTGGTGTCCTTTGGAAAACTGAAACTTTTTTTCCAAGTTTCATCACCTCAGGGATTACTTGAGCAGCTGTTGAACCTGTTCCTATGACTCCAATTCGTTTCCCTTCAAGTGAGACAGAATGGTCCCACTCAGCTGTGTGGAAACAATTTCCTTTGAAACGATCGAGTCCAGGAATGTTCGGTTTGGCTGGATGGTGTAAAATTCCTGTCGCAGAAATGAGAAAGTCGGAAACATACGTTTTTCCCTTGGAAGTTTTGACTGTCCATTTTCCATTTTGGTAGGAACCATCTGTCACCGCTTCATTGAAGTGGATTTTCGGAGTTACTTTGTATTCGTCACTCACACGTTTGAAGTATGCTTGGATCTCGTCTCCATGTGCAAATCGATGGCTCCATTCTGGATTTGGTGCAAAACTATATGTATACATATGAGCAGGGATATCACAGGCCACACCAGGATAAGTGTTCTCTCTCCATGTCCCACCTAAGTCATGTTTCTTTTCTAAAATGGTAATATCGGTGATCCCTGCTTTTTCCAACTCAATCGCCAAAAGAATGCCTGTCATTCCTGCACCGATCACCACAACAGATGGATTTCTCAGAAGTGATGTTGTCATTTGTTCCCTCATTTGTTAAATTCCGATCTCAATATTGTTATGAGAACATGGTTCTGTATTTCACAACTGAGAGAAAATGACATCGGATTATTGAACGTTTGCAATAAAAAAAACATATTTATGATAAAAAACGGAAGATAGAAATAATAATTAGAATCATACTGATTCTAAAATTTTTCCGATGAACAAATGACACAATGGTTCACTTACGATACCTTGCCTCACTGCAAAGGTTACTTACCTTTAAAAAGATAAAGAAATTCAAATTTTACATAAGATACGAAACGAGGTTTGAGTAGAATTAACCTTCCCACAAATATTTTATTTAAGTGTTGACTTAATTAAGTAAATACTTAAATATATACATGATGAATGCTTTTGCAGTTTTAGCAGATGAGACAAGAAGAGATATTATTCGACTTGTTGCCAAAAAAGGGGAGCTTAGCTCAACAGAAATTAGTCAGAACTTTCAAATGACTCCTCCAGCAGTTTCCCAACATTTAAAACTACTTAAGGAAGCAAAAATCCTTCATATGAAAAAAGATGCGCAAAAACGAATTTATAGTTTGAACCATGAAGGAATGAGGGAAATGGAAGATTGGATTTTAGAGATAAAAAATCTTTGGACGAAACGTTTGGATCGGTTAGATCGTTATGTAATGAAATTAAAAAGTGAGAAAACAAATGGGAAACAATAACTTAGAAACAATCATCGAAGATAACAAAGTAAAGTATAAAAAATATTTTGATGTTCCAGTCGATTTACTCTTTGAGGTTTGGTCGAAACCTGAACATTTAATGGAATGGTGGGGACCAGATGGTTTCACATTAACGATTAAAAGTTTAAATTTTTCCAATGGTGGTATTTGGGAATTTGTTATGCACGGACCAGATGGGCATGATTATAATAATAAAATCCAATTTATCGAGATTCAAAAACCAAATTACATTTTATATAAACATATTGGAGATGGTGAAGGTGAAGTAGATGTTGATTTTGAATCTAGGATAATCTTTGAAAAATCTGGTGATGGAACAATTTTTACTATGGAACAAGTTTTTTCCAGCAAACAAGAGTTAGAGAGAGTCAACAAAAAATATGGAGCCATTGAAGGTGGAAAACAACATATTGGAAACCTGGAATACTATTTGGAAAAAATTTTAAAAAACAATCTGGTTTAGGAAAAGATAGGCTTTCCTTTTACTCTGTCACAAAACTGGAAGTTATACCGGCCACAGGAAAATACACTTAGTTTAGTGTATTCGTTTAACCAATGCATTGGCAAACGTATTGATAAAATATACTTCGTTCAGTGATTCTGTGGTTTGTATAATCTTAAGACAAGGATTTTCCCTAAAAATTTTCTATTTCTAACCATTCTAAGCCAGGTTTTTGATCGACTTCAGTCGGTCAAAATTCTATTCTACCAAAAATGCCGAAAACACTAGGGAAAAACCTAGGGGAATGCGGGGATTGTTTCTGGGATTTTCCGAATCCACAATCACAGATTTTGGCACCTTGGGAGAATCATAGATCAAAGTGACTCTGAAATCAAAAAATTATATAATATTCATTGTATTGCCGGTTTTACTCTGTTTCTGTGATTGTTCTTCCGTGGATTTAGGGAATCCTTGCGACCCAGGAAGTAAAACATACTCGGAGCTCTTATTTTTAAAAGAAATTCTACGAGACAATTCGCCGCATTGCGGAGTTGTTTCCACGAAAACTGCTGTTATATTTAGTAATTTTCAAAGTGCTGATATTGTCATTGGCCAGCCCGATTTTGTGACAAAAAACTCAATTTTGTCGGGAGCAAGTTTAAACCAACCGGGACCAGTTACTGTCAGTGGTAATAAACTGTATATATCCGATTCCAGAAATCATCGAATTTTGGGTTATCATCAAATTCCTAGTTTGAATGGTGCCACTGCAGATTTTGTGATTGGCCAAGCGGATTTTGTTTCTACCTATGTTGCTGTTCCTCCAACAGCTACATCTTTTAGATACCTTTGGACCATAACATCTTCCAATGACAAATTTTTTGTCGCAGATACAGTTAACAACCGTCATTTGATATATAACTCATTACCCACCTCAAACGTAGCCGCTGATGTCGTGTTAGGTGTTTCAGGTTTTGCAACGGTCGGCGGTGGAACTTGTTCAAACACGGATTTGTCATCAAGTGAGGGAGTTTCGACAGCCAATGGTAAATTATTTGTCGCTGATGAAGGACATCATCGCGTTTTGATTTGGAATACAATACCGACTTCTAATCATACTCCGGCTGATGTTGTACTCGGCCAAGCTGATTTCACATCATGCAATCCCAACCGAGGAGGACCCACACCAACCGCAAGTTCTCTTTCAACACCAGGAGGGGTATGGTCAGATGGAACCAGATTATTTGTTGCGGATTCATTTAACGGAAGAGTGTTAGTCTGGAATGCGATTCCCACGACTAACGGCCAACCGGCGGATATTGTTCTCGGTCAGTCCAATATGGAGAGTGCGGTCTCCAGCACATCGGGCGGTGGTTTCCAAGTCGGTGGCGTTTATAATGTTTTTTCAAATGGAGTGCAGTTGGTTATCGGTGATGCAAACAACAATCGCGTTTTAATCTGGGATTCAATTCCTTCGGTAAACGGACAGCCTGCAGATAAAGTTTTGGGCCAAAGCAATTTTACGAACAATGCTGCAAATGATGATGGGCAGACTGGAGTTGATGGAGTTAACCCAACAGCAAGAACCCTTTCAAATCCATATGGAGTGTATCTTGTCGGCAAACAATTGTTTGTAAGTGATTTTGGCAATAACCGTATTCTCATATTCAATGGGAAATAGGTGATCGTGAAAAAACATCTATTTCGATGAATTTTGAGAATTAGCAAACAGAAAAGAAATAACAGTCAAATGTATTGTTATTTCTTCCACATTGTTTTTTACCTTATTCCTTAAAATAGGAGCTGATTCATAATTTCTTATGAATCCGGTTGAAACAAAGAATTGATCGATGAACAGACTTTTTTCTTTTTTTGAAATCCAAACGTAATTTTCTTTGAATCTTGAAGTTAACTTAGAACGAAACATCCTCGATTGTTTCATGGAGATCACATCACATCACATCACATCACATTACAGTACAAGATTGAATCGTTTCTTTATCTAAACTTGGAGTAGATTTTAGATGATGCAACGACTAGTGTTTCGAGTAGATTATTACGTGAGATGCAGTGAGGAACTTCCCATAATCAATCTTATGTCGCATTAGAGGTGGACCTTTGTTGTATAGAAAGGCACATCGGTAACACAACACTGCCAATGAATAATCTACTTTTGATTTCCTTTTTGGAACATCACTTGGTTTGTTTCAAAGGTTCCATTTTCTTTCGTTTCCAAAATTTTCTTGAGACCAACTTCAATCGCGGATCGAATGCTATTTTCAATTGTCTCTTCCGATTCACGATCATTTGGGGAGAACGGGATGGTATTAGTTTTCATCAGTTCAGAATGACCTAGTATTCGAAATGATTCCCCAGATTCTTTTACGAGTAAAAATTCAACAATGGAGGCAAACGTTGCATGTTGGAATTTTGTGGTACCCTCTTCAAAAACCATGGATCGATGGACCTGGACTTTTCTGAGAACGATACTTCCGGGTTCAAGTGGGTCGTTTTCATTCCTTGCTTTGTAGGAGCTAACATTGAATACTTGTGAAGCTATTGTATTAAACGAATTGAGTGCGAATTTCCCAATAGAAATTTCTAAATTTGGACCCACTTTGAGAACTTTCGAAGGAAGGTCGATTTCGTATTGAAGAGTGAATGATGTTTTTGTTTGATTTTGATTTGATATTGAAGACGGATTTTTATAGTTTCTTTGGCAAGAAACAAACAAGAACAAGGTGGAAAGTAGAAATAAAACCTGCGTTTTCAAGAAAGTTGCCTATTTATCAATTCCAAACACAGCCAATTATATTGCTCCTCATCTGAAAAAAAATGGTTAAATTGAAAGAAATTTTGAAAATTGTGAGTGGCATTGAGAAGCATTTGGATTGAAATTTGTATTTGATTTAGTTTAAAAATGGAAACATAACTTTAACAAGAGGTCATTTTCATTTTGCATTAATTCAAAGGGAGATATTGATGAAAATTGCTTATATCATTGTTCGTGTGCTACTCGGTGCTTTGTTTCTTTTTTCCTCCATTGCGGTTCTATTTAACTTAGTTCAGGAACCAGAAATGACAGGAAATATTAAAATTTTTAACGATGGACTTAAGGCATCTGGGTATTTGATGACTCTTATCAAAATCACTGAACTTGTTTGTGCCATTGCATTTTTGACCGGTCGTTTTGTTCCTTTAGCATCTGTCATCATTGCCCCGGTGGTCATCAATATCTTTATGGTTCATATTATGATTGCACCAGAGGGAATTCCCGTTGGAATTTTTGTAGTT
This sequence comes from Leptospira bouyouniensis, assembly GCF_004769525.1. NCBI lineage: Bacteria > Pseudomonadati > Spirochaetota > Leptospiria > Leptospirales > Leptospiraceae > Leptospira > Leptospira bouyouniensis. The sequence goes on from NZ_RQFT01000011.1 coordinate 219,845, forward strand.
GTTGCAAATGCATTTTTAGGGTATTACAACCGTTCTGCTTACGTAGCATTATTTGTCCCAGTTCACAAAGTATAAAAAAAAATGAAACGATCGTTATACTTTGATCGTTTCAAAAAACTGAACTTCACCAGACGAAGTATCATAAAATGCCGGAACAATTTTGAATTCTCCGGCATCAACCTGCTCTTTTAAATAACGACTTGAACTTAGAATTTCATCGATTGAATTTAAAACATTTGCTTTCACAACATGATTGAAAATATGTTCATTTCCTTGTTTCGATTTTTCTGAATTCGAATTTGAATCATCAATTGCTTTTTGGATTTTATTTGTGATACTTGCAATGTTCCCATCTTTTAATGCATAGATTGCGCTGGATACAGCACCGCAATTGGAGTGACCGAGTACAACAATTAGTTTGGTACCAATTTTTGCACAAGATAGTTCTAAACTACCTAAAATTTCTTGGTTTACAATGTTTCCTGCGATTCGAATGGAAATGATATCACCAAGTCCCGCATCAAAAATAATTTCTGGGCTTGTACGCGAATCAATACAAGAGAGCACAACGGCGATTGGATTTTGGCCAAAAGCTGTTGCGTTCACTTGGTGTTTAAAGTATTTTTCTGACCATTTACCTTTGACAAATCTTTCATTACCTCGTTTTAAAAATTGAAGGATTTCATCGGGTTTGAGTTTTTGTTGTGCTTCCTTATCAAGGATATTCACAAACTGAACTTGGTCACTCAGTTCATAATGATCTTTTACACCTACTAAATTGAGTTGGATGTTTTTTTCAATCGCCACTACAGATTTAAATTCCTCTAAAACTTCGAGGATATCATGGTCAATGAAGTTGCAGTTAGTTGCATCAACGATTAGCTTTGCATTGTCTGGTAAAGACCATAATGTATCTTTAATTGATGCTTTGTTTAAAAAACTAACTTGATTTGGAAGTTCAATTCGGATGGTTTCACCTATGTTTAGGTTTTCAGTTTCTACGGAAAAAGGATTTTTGTAGTTATTTTTGAGGATAAAAATAAAACTAATGCAAAGACCTATAAGAACGCCTGTTAGTAAGTCTGTAAAAATGATTGCCAATATCGTTGAAATAAAAGGTAAAAATTGATAAAACCCTTTTTTGTAAATAGATAAGTAAACTGAAAATTGAGTCAGCTTAAAACCTGTCACAATTAATATGACCGCCAATGAAGATAGAGGAATTAAATTTAATGAAGAACTGAGGAAAATGACACTCAAGGCAAGTAAAATTCCATGGAATATAGTGGAGAGTTTTGTACTTGCACCTGCGTAAATGTTAACAGAACTTCTGACAATAACGGAAGTTATGGGAAGACCACCAATAAGTCCAGATAAGGAATTTCCCACTCCTTGTGCAAACAGTTCTCGGTTTGGTGAAGCAAGTCGTCTGTGTGGATCAATCCTTTCGACAGCATCCAAATTAAGTAATGTTTCTAAGGTAGCAAAGGCAGCAATGGTAAAGGCAAAATACCATACTTCTTTGTTCGTAATCATTGAAAAATCAGGATACGCAAAAATACTTTCCCAGTTTTTGACTCCAGGGATAGAAACTAAATGTTTTTCCGAGAGATAAAGTTTAGGTAAATAGATTTGAAAGAATTGGTTACAAAATACTCCGAGTAAAATGACAAGGATAGGAGAAGGAACATACTTTAAAATTTTCCATTTCAGTTTATCATAAAAAACCATAAGTGACAGTGAAGAAACTGCAATGATTACGGCTCCCCATGAAAAGTATTTTCGAATATTCAAGAGTTCAGAAAAAGTATTTTCGCCGTCCCTTTGGAAAAAGATAAAGTCTTCTTCTGGATCTATATCAAACCCTACTGCATGTGGAATTTGTTTTAAGATGAGGATGATACCAATCGATGCTAATAATCCTTGGATGACATTCGAAGGAACATAGTTTGCAATAAAACCTGCGCGTAAAAAACCTAAACCAATTTGTATGAATCCTGCAAGAAACACTGCCAGTAAAAATGTTCTGTAATCGCCGAGAGCGGTAGTCGCGGCAAGAACCAATGTTACAAGCCCTGCTGCCGGTCCACTTACACTTGTTTTAGAATGGCTAAGAAACCCAACAACAATCCCTCCAATTACTCCCGAAATAACACCCGATAATAATGGAGCACCACTCGCAAGGGCTACTCCCAAACATAGAGGAAGGGCTACTAAAAATACAACGAGTCCCGCAGGGAGGTCTTGTTTCAGATTTGAAATCATATTGGTCTACGAAACGTATTGTGATTGGCTCGGTGTGTCAACTCGAATGAACTAAAAGTTTGGTTTCTTATAGTGCATTTTGTCCATAAAGATACTAATGTTTGGAATTTGTTACTTTCATAACCATATTACCACATCATCTAGATCATCTTCACTAATCACATGTCGTATTTGGTCTTCTGTGGTGAATGAGATTGATTGGATGTGAATGGCATTCCAAATTTGGGTGTAAACAAAAGGACCAACATGGCATTTATAAATTGAGTTTGGTACGATACTTCTCTGAATAGAACAAATGAGTTCTGGCGTTTTTTGTTCTTCAGGAATGAGAAATTGTTTTTTTTCATCGCTTGCAAAAAACAAAATTTGGAATTTAGAGATATTAATCTTAGTTAGGTTTTCTGTTTTTATAAAAAGTTGAAGTTCTTTTTTCTCTTTGTTATGCCTTGGTTGTATTGATACAAGAATTGGTAATCCAACTTCTTTTAAAAACTCTTTCCGAGTTTCAAAATTGGATTTTTGAATTGAAGTGCCACAAGAAGCCAAACTGGTCACAAACAAAAGATACCTGAAGAGTGTAAAAATTGGTGAACGATAGGTAAGAATGGAACTCTTTTCAATGAATAGCAACAAACTGTGTTAAGTTTCCTTTTTGAGGGAATGGACTCAATTCATTTTCCTCTTAGTTCTGCCCTGCTTTCTCTATTGAGAAACAAACTCAAAATCTCATTTTAGCCCTGCCAAGATTTATGAATTTACGGAAAGTGGAATCTGTCTAATTTTGGACGTAATAGAAAAATTTACACCTACACTCTAACAGGAGCTCTTCAATGACGTTGAGTCTAGACTTCTTTCGATCCTCAATTGGAAAGAAGATCATAATGGCCATTACCGGATTTATCTGGTTTGGATTCGTGATCCTTCATATGGTCGGAAACCTTCAAGTTTTCCAAGGACCAGAAAAATTAAACACCTACGCAAAGTTTCTCAAAGATTTAGGTCCCCTTCTCTGGGTGGCTCGGATTGGACTCATCGTGGCCTTTGTGGGTCATGTTTGTACTGCTATCCTCCTAAAACTAGAAAACAGTTCAGCAAGACCAGTCTCCTACGCTAAAAATTCTACCATCCAAGCATCTGTTGCTTCCCGCACGATGGCATACAGTGGTTTATTACTTTTAACGTTTCTCATTTACCATTTAGCGCATTTCACATTGGGTTATACCAACCCAGACCACTACACACATGAATACATTTTAAAAAATGGAGATGTGGTGCATGATGTGTATGCAATGGTGATTCTTGGATTCCAAGACCCGGTCATTGCCATCTCATATGTAGTGTTTATGGTTTTCCTTGCTCTACATTTTTCCCATGCTTTGGGTTCCATGTTACAAACGTTAGGCATCCTTGCACCAAAACACAATCCCACCATTCAAAAGATTTCCACAGGACTTGGACTCCTCGTTTTTATTGGAAATTGTTCCATGCCACTCTCGATTTTACTCGGGTATGTGCGTTAAGGGGTTTTAGGAGAGAATATGAAATTAGATTCAAAAATACCATCAGGCCCATTGGAACATAAATGGGACAAACACAAACAAGATATCAAATTAGTTAACCCAGCAAACAAACGTAAATACAAAGTCATCATTGTTGGAACGGGACTTGCGGGAGCTTCTGCTGCAGCCACTCTTTCAGAACTTGGTTACCAAGTATCTGTTTTTTGTTTCCAAGACAGTCCAAGACGCGCTCACTCAATTGCTGCCCAAGGTGGTATCAATGCAGCAAAGAACTACCAAAACGATGGTGACTCTGTTTACCGATTGTTTTATGACACAGTAAAAGGTGGGGATTTCCGAGCAAGAGAAGCAAACGTATATCGTCTAGCACAAGTTTCTACCAACATCATTGACCAATGTGTGGCACAAGGAGTTCCTTTCGCTCGTGAGTACGGTGGAACCTTATCCAATCGATCCTTTGGTGGTGCTCAAGTTTCTCGTACGTTTTATGCAAAAGGCCAAACAGGTCAACAATTGCTTCTTGGTGCTTACTCAGCCCTAGAAAAACAAATCTCTCGTGGCGCAGTAAAAATGTACCCAAGAACAGAGATGTTGGAGTTAGTCCTTGTGGATGGCCATGCAAAAGGAATTGTTGTCCGTGACTTAGTAACCGGTGAGATTTCTTCTCATGCAGGTGATGCAGTGATTTTGGCCTCTGGTGGGTACGGAAACGTTTTTTACCTTTCCACAAATGCAAAAGGATCGAATGTTACGGCAACTTACCGTGCTTATAAAAAAGGGGCAGCATTTGCAAACCCATGTTATACGCAAATCCACCCGACATGTATCCCACAATCTGGTGACTACCAATCGAAACTCACCCTGATGTCGGAATCGCTCCGAAATGATGGTCGGGTTTGGGTACCTAAGAAAAAGGATGATCTTCGTGCTCCTCACGAAATTCCAGAAGAAGAAAGAGATTATTACTTAGAAAGAAAATACCCATCTTACGGAAACCTTGCCCCACGTGATATCTCCTCTCGTTCTGCAAAAGAAGCCTGCGACAATGGCCTTGGTGTTGGACCAAAAGTGGGAGACAAACGATTGGGTGTGTATTTGGATTTTTCTGATTCCATCAAACGATTGGGAGAAAAGGTAGTCGCGGACCGTTATGACAACCTCTTCCAAATGTATGAAAGGATCACTGGGGAAAACCCATACAAAGTTCCAATGCGAATTTACCCTGCGGTTCACTACACGATGGGTGGCCTTTGGGTGGATTACAACCTAATGTCCAATATCCCTGGTCTCCACGTCCTTGGGGAAGCAAACTTCTCTGACCATGGTGCGAATCGTTTAGGTGCTTCTGCTCTCATGCAAGGGCTTGCTGATGGTTATTTTGTGATCCCTTATACGATTGGTGATTATTTTGCCAAAGAAGGTGCAAAGAATATTTCTACCGACCGACCTGAGTTCAAAGAAGCAGAAGCCCGTGTTCGTGAAATGACAAACAAACTTCTAAACATCAATGGGAAAAAAACACCAGATGATTTCCACAGGGCACTTGGAAAGATCATGTGGGACCAGTGTGGTATGGCACGTAATGAAAAAGGCCTAAAGGATGCTTTGAAGAAAATCCCTGAACTCCGTGAAGAATTCTGGAAAAATGTAAAAGTAGCAGGCAAAGGGGAAGAACTCAACCAAGAGTTAGAAAAAGCGGGACGTGTTGCCGACTTCTTAGAGTTTGGCGAACTTATGTGCCTTGATGCACTCACTAGGGAAGAATCTTGTGGTGGTCACTTCCGAGAAGAACACCAAACGGAAGATGGTGAAGCAAAACGGAACGATGATAAATTCTGCCACGTATCGGCTTGGGAATACCAAGGAGAAGGAAAAACTCCGGTAGAACACCGAGAAAAACTCGAATACGAAAACATCCACTTAGCCGTAAGGAGCTACAAATAATGGATACAATGAAGTTACACCTTAAAGTTTGGAGACAAAAAGACAAAAACGACAAAGGTCGTATGGTCAGTTACGAAGCAAACAATGTAAATGAACATATGTCCTTTTTGGAAATGCTTGATGTTGTGAACGACGGCCTCATCAAAAAAGGAGAAGACCCAATTGCTTTCGACCATGACTGTCGTGAAGGAATTTGTGGTTCTTGTTCCATGGTGATCAACGGTGTTCCTCATGGTCCAGAAAAAGGAACCACCACTTGCCAGTTGCATATGCGTAAGTTCAAAGACGGTGATACTGTTGTGATCGAACCTTGGAGAGCAAAAGCTTTCCCTGTGACAAAGGATTTGGTCGTAGACCGATCTGCATTTGATCGCATCATCCAAGCGGGTGGTTATATAAACGTAAACACCGGTGGGGCACCAGATGGAAACGCACTTCCGATTCCAAAAGTGGATGCTGACCTGGCTATGGACGCTGCCACTTGCATTGGGTGTGGGGCTTGTGTCGCTGCGTGTAAAAATGCATCTGCCATGTTATTTGTTTCGGCAAAGGTCTCTCACTTGGCTCTTTTACCACAAGGTGTGGTAGAGAAAAAAGAAAGGGTACGCAAAATGGTCAGTGCGATGGACAAAGAAGGATTTGGAAATTGTACTAACCAATACGAATGTGAAGCAGCTTGTCCGAAAGAAATTTCGGTAAACTTCATCACAAGGCTCAATAGAGAATACATTTCTAGCTAAGCTTAGAAATTGAATTTCAAAAGGAAAAGTAAAACCCGGACAATTATGCTCCGGGTTTTTTTGTATTTAGACTTTAAAGAGTTTGTTATTTGTTTTTTGGAAAACTTTCATTGTTTCTAATTCTTTTGAAAATAATTTCATCACATATTCGGCCCGTTCTTTGTCTTCCCCTTTGAGTTGGTTTAATTGAACGTTAGATTTGCTTTTGATTTCTTCTGCCAAAGCCAAATTTTTTTGAATGAGAGCGAGTTGGCCTTTCGTTAAAAAAGCATAAAATTTTTCAAGTGGGTGTTTTGATTCGTCTTTTAAAATTTTATCTAAAAGTGGCTCCACCAAATCATCATTATTTGGATCTTCGTCCATTAAATATAAATTTGCGAGACTTAAAAGTTTACCTTCTTCTTTGTATTCAGTAGCTTTTTTATCAGAATACAAATCTTCAAAATATACAAATCGATTGGATTTAACTTGGCATATCGTAGCTAATTGTTTTTGAAAATCACTCGTATCAATTTTATTTTTTTCTACATTAAAATTAGTGACAACGAGGAAAAGTAAGTCCCCTTCTTTTTCAATATAACGAAATCCAATCACAAGTTCAGAGTCATTTTCGTATCCTGGCAGATAAATTTGATTAGGGTGTTCTTTTGATGCGTGAGTGATCATAAAATCGACAATTGACTCGATTTCACTTGGTGATAAATCTAAACTCAGGTGGCGAAAGATTCTAACTTCTAAAATATGACTTAGATAATATGGATTCGTTTGTGTAGGGTATGGAACATTATTGACAGAAAGTCGAAAACGAATGTCATGCGGAGTGATCTGTTCTGCAAATGTTGGAATGGAAAAACAAAACAATAAAAGAGAGAGAAAATAAACTTCGATACGTTTCATGGAACCTCATTTCGTATCGATTAGAATAATGAATCGTCTAACAAAGTCAACAAATCCTTTTTAGGAATGGATTGATTCGTTAGGAATAAATCCTTAATTTGCTGCAGGAATTGTAAATTTTTTCCACGTTTTTCCCTTCCTTGGACTAGTGTATTTAGGCGAAATTGGATTGATAAAGATAAAAAATTTCTGTCATTGAAGGACGTTAAAGCCAAATTCGCATTGGTTCCTTTTGGGACTCGATCAGTTTCATGCTCCCCAATGATTTCATTCCAAATGCACAGTAAAGAATACAGACGAAACCTTTCAATTCCTTGGAACTGGTTCGATAATTGGTCATGATGCCCCCCGTAGCGAGTGAGTAGGTTTTCTTCGATTAATCCAATTGAAAAACCAGAGAGTAAAATTCGATTCCAAAGATCATAGTCCTCACAAGTTTTCATCTCTTCTCGAAACATTCCAATGGTTGCCAAAGATTCTTTTTTTGCAAAGAAACTGGAACAAGTAACCATACATAAAGCAAGGGATTCTTGCAAAAAATGTCCTGATTTTTTTTTATATTTCCCTTTGGGTTCGAGTAAATTTCCTTTTTTATTCCAAACTTCATTGGTTTGCGAAAAATAAATATTGGTGTGTTTTTGATGGAATTGGATTTGTTTTTTTAGTTTTTCAGGATACCATTCATCGTCTGAATCGATAAAACTTATCCATTCACCTCTTGCGATTTGGATTCCAAAATTCCGTGCCGAACTCACTCCCCTATGTTCTGTTTGGTGGATTTGGATTGTTTTTTCTAACCTTCCAAATGATTGGACCTGTCGTTTCCATTCCAAAATTTTACTGAGTAAATACACCCAAGAACCATCAGTTGATCCGTCATCAATAATAAGCAGTTCCCAATTGGGGTAGGTTTGGTAGATTACTGAAAGGATTGCTCTTTCGACAAGATGACGCCTGTTAAATGTAGGAAGTATGACAGATATAAGTGGATACTCTGTGACAGTCATTTAAAAAAAACCTCAAGAATCATATCCAAATGTTGCACATGGCCTCCTTGGTGAAGGTAAAAGAGTGGCAGGTTTTGATTGAAATTTGGTAAGTTTTCGTTTTTGTTATTTAATTTAGGTTCGGAGGGGAAAGTTCCAGTAATGTTTTGTATCTCAAAGAATTGGAGGAGAGATTTTGCACTGTAAATAGGTTCAAGAATGATATTTGTTGATGTATAAAACTTCTGGATGGATTGTATGTCTTTGCTTCGGGTTTTGGCAAATCGAGTCGTATAATTCGTGAAGGGACTCCGTTGAGAATTTGAGATACCTGAAATAATTTCATTCGGTGAAGTTTTCTCTGTAAAATTTAGAATCATTTCCTGAGAAATCGTTTGGATTTTTAACCCGAGTTTTTTTTGTAACGATTCGATCTTCGGGATCCAAGTGGCTTTTTTTTCGCCGACCATCACACCAAGGACAAAGATGGAAGAATCACGAAAGTAATCATACGCGGATAAAAAACTGGCCCCCGATCCAATTTCTAAAACTAAAGTTGCCATGTTCGCATGATTTTTGTTAGTGTGATAGAATCTTTCATCTCCTTTTGATTCTATTTTGATCCCATTTAAAATCTCATGGATCTCTTTTTCTAATTGTTGCCAGAAAGGACGAAGCCCATTTGATTGCGCTGGGTGGATTCCAAATTCTTGTAAACAGAGTCCTTCGAACGTTTTTGTTCTCTCGGAAAATGATTGTTCTGCTTCTTTTCGATTCGCATAACAATGGATTGTATGAGAATGGAGATTCACCAATCTTTCATTATAGGTTTTTAGTTTCGGGTCTTTGCTATAGGAGATGGTTTCCACCTGAAAACCAAAATAGCGGAGTATGGTGGTAAAACTAGCTAAGTAGTTCCCATGAAGAGCACCCCAAAGGAGTACCTTTTTGATTTGATTCTTTTGTAAGGATTCGACAATGCCAGAAACTTTTCTCCACTTGGTTCCAAATCCAAATGGAAGTAGATCATCTCTGACCATCCAAATATCTGAAAGTTTTGTGATCCGAATGGGTAAATTGGGAAAATTAGGTGATGGAATTGGTTAGTCCCCAGTTTTCAAAATGGAAAGGAAAGCCTCTTGTGGGATCTCCACGTTTCCAATTTGTTTCATCCGTTTTTTCCCTTCTTTTTGTTTCTCGAGGAGTTTTTTCTTACGGGAAATATCTCCCCCATAACACTTTGCCGTTACGTTTTTACGGAGCGCAGAAATACTTTCGCGAGCCACAACTTTGGATCCAATCGCTGCTTGTAATGGGATCATAAACTGGTGGCGTGGGATGAGGTCTTTTAGTTTTTCGATGATGACTCGACCCCTCTCCTCCGCTTTGGACTTGTGTACGATAGAAGATAGGGCATCCACTGGTTCCCCGTTGACTAGGATATCCATTCGCACGAGTTTTGAATCTCTGTACCCTACTTCTTCATAGTCGAGAGACGCATAACCTTTGGTATACGATTTAAGTTTGTCGTAAAATTCAAAAATCAATTCCGCAAGTGGAAGTTCATATGTTAACTGGAGTTTGTCTTTGGATAGGTAAACAGTGTCCATATGGATTCCACGTTTCTCAATCACAAGCGACATTATATTTCCGACATAGGATTCTGGGGCAATGATGGTTGCTTTGACAAAAGGTTCTTCCGATTTTCCAATGAGGATCGGGTCTGGCCACTTACTTGGGTTATCCACTTCAATAAGTTCACCTTTTGATGTGGTAATGCGAAATTTTACGGAAGGTGCCGTTGTAATGAGTGCTAAATTAAATTCGCGTTCCAAACGTTCCTGGACAATTTCCATATGGAGGAGACCAAGGTAACCCACACGAAATCCAAATCCAAGAGCTGCAGAATTTTCTCTTTCAAAGGTAAGAGCCGAATCGTTTAATTTAAGTTTTTCAATGGCATCCACGAGAGCATCAAAGTCTTCCCCATTGATAGGAAAAAGACCAGCAAATACCATTGGTTTTGCATCCTTAAACCCTTTGACATCTTCTGCTGTTTGGCGGTTGGCATGAGTGATAGTATCCCCTGTTTTGGCATCACCCATCTTTTTCATCCCGGCAACTACATACCCAACGTCACCCGCTTGTAATTCTTCGCAAGCCACCATGGAAAGCCGGTTGATCCCTACTTCTGTCACGGTAAACTGGCGGCCAATGTTCATCATATGGATCACTTCTCCTTTGCGAAGTTTTCCATCGTATAATCTAACTTTGGCGACAACACCCATGTAGGTATCAAAAAAAGAATCATAGATAAGGGCTTTGAGTGGTGCTTCTACATCCCCTTTGGGAGGAGGTAATAAATAACAAATGGCTTCGAGTACTTCTTGTACATTGAGACCCGTTTTTGCCGAGATAGGAATGGCTTCTTCTGGATTGAGACCGAGAGATTCCTCAATCATGAGTTTGCATTTATCGATATCGGCTGATGGTAGATCAATTTTATTGATGACGGGGATGATCCGTAAGTCGAGATCCATTGCTAGGTAGAGGTTTGCGAGAGTTTGGGCTTCCACTCCTTGGCTTGCATCGACAATAAGGAGAACCCCTTCACAGGCGGCAAGGGAGCGGGACACTTCGTACGTAAAGTCCACGTGGCCCGGGGTATCAATTAAATTCAGGTGATAAATATTTCCGTCTTTGGCATGGTAATCAAAGGACGCATTGTTTGCTTTGATAGTGATCCCACGTTCCCTTTCAATGTCCATGGAATCGAGGATTTGGTCTTTTTTCGTTCGTTGGTCTGTCACAAGACCAATCTCGAGCAAACGATCCGCCAGAGTGGACTTTCCGTGGTCGACATGGGCAATGATGGAAAAATTGCGGGTGAATTTTTGGCGTTCGTTCACGGTTCCCTCTTCTTTTTAAGTCATTTTCCTGGAACGAGGCTCTTTGTCGAAAAAGTTTATTGTCAGAGGCTTAAATTTCCTAAGACTGGAAGGAAATTATCCCTTAGGAGAAACAATTCCCGATGTCCCAAAAAGATAGCATTCGTTCCGTCAGAGCCCGTGAAATAATGGATTCCAGAGGAAATCCAACCGTTGAAGTGGATGTCACTTTAGAAGACGGTTCTTTTGGTCGTGCGGCGGTTCCCTCTGGGGCATCCACTGGAGAACACGAAGCTGTGGAACTTCGTGACGGTGATAAAAAAAGATACTCCGGAAAAGGGGTACTCAAAGCTGTTGAAAATGTAAATTCTAAAATTTCTAAATCGATCCTTGGTCTTTCAGCAACAAACCAATTACTCATTGATAACACAATGATTTCCCTTGATGGAACAGCCAACAAATCGAAGTTAGGTGCCAATGCACTTCTTGGGGTTTCCATGGCAGTGGCGAAAGCAGCAGCAGCACATACTGGTCTTCCTCTCTACCGTTACATTGGTGGAACCTTTGCCCGCGAACTACCAGTTCCCATGATGAACATCATCAATGGTGGGGCTCACGCAGACAATAACATCGATTTCCAAGAATTTATGATCCTCCCAGTTTCTGCTCCGAATTTCCGTGAAGCCCTTCGAATGGGTGCGGAAGTTTTCCATAGCTTAAAATCAGTATTAAAGGGAAAAGGCCTAAATACTGCTGTAGGAGACGAAGGTGGATTTGCTCCCAACCTAACAAGCAATAGTGAAGCCATCGAAGTGATTCTCACTGCCATTGAAAAAGCTGGTTATAAACCTGACTTAGATATCAAAATTGGTCTCGATTGTGCTGCCTCTGAATTCTATGATGAGAAAAAGAAAAAATATGTTCTCAAAGCAGAGAAAAAACCAGAAAAGACGGCCGAAGAACTGGTAGAATACTACTCAAATTTAGTGTCCAAGTATCCGATCATTACCATGGAAGACGGTCTGGATGAAAACGATTGGACAGGCTGGAAAAAACTTTCCGATAAACTGGGGAAAAAGATCCAACTTGTGGGGGATGATTTGTTCGTAACCAATATCAAAAAACTCGCACAAGGGATTGAAAAAGGGATTGGTAACTCCATCCTCATCAAAGTGAACCAAATTGGAACTCTGACAGAAACTCTCAGTGCCATCGAAATGGCCAAAAAAGCGCAGTACACGGCTGTTGTGTCCCACAGGTCCGGGGAAACGGAAGATGCCACAATTTCCCACATTGCTGTCGCGACAAACTCAGGTCAGATCAAAACAGGTTCTTTAAGTCGAACGGACAGAATTGCAAAATACAACGAGCTCCTTCGCATCGAAGAAGAACTTGGGAAAAATGCAACGTATAGCGGAGTGGGTACGTTTTATAACTTAAGATAATATGACAGCGACTAAAGCCTCCCTCCTCTTAACCTACGTTTGTGCTTGTTTATACCTCGGACTTTTGTCTGAGTCAGGGGTGGCAGAACGTATGCGTTTGGAAAAAGAACTCATCAATCTCAACGCAGAGGTAGAGAGGCTTGTAGTTGAGAATCAGGGACTCGAAGAAAAGGAGAGGCGTCTGAAAAATGATGCCTATGCCTTAGAACAAGAAGCCCGGAAATACTATTTGCTTTCTGAAACCGCCCATGTCCTGAAATTTGAAGAGTTTCCAGAAAGTGCGGCAGCAAAAACGAAAGTTTTACCAACCCCTTTCCGAGCCGCTGGGTTCGGAGGTGAGTGGAAAGAACCCCCTCTTTTTCTATTACGATTCTTTTTTATTTCTTTCAGTGTTTTCCTGATTCTAGGTGTGTACTATAAGCTGAAACGCTTGCCTCATACGTCTAACCAGAAAAGACTGAACTAATATGCCAGAAGAAGAAACACCAGAAAAAGAAATCACCGAAACCATCCAAGATCTCATCAGCGATAAAAATATGGGAAAGAAGTTCCTGGAAAAACGGAAAATCTTTCTCTGGGGACCTGTCACTGATGAATCCTCAAAAGAACTCACTGCCAAGTTGATGTACCTAGAAATGGTAGATCCTGGAAAACCTATTACGTTTTATATCAATAGCCCAGGTGGTGTTGTCACTTCTGGTCTTGTCGTGTATGACACGATGCAAATGATCTCCTCTCCAGTACACACTGTTTGTATGGGAATGGCAGCTTCTATGGGTTCCATTTTACTCATTGGTGGGAAAAAGGGAAATCGTTACATATGGCCAAATGGTCGAGTGATGATCCACCAACCATCAATTGGCGGACAAATCCAAGCTCCTGCAACGGATTTACTCATCCATGCACAGGACATTGTCAAAACAAAAGAAAAACTCAATCAGATGTTAGCAGACGCATGTGGTAAAACCTACGAGCAATTGGTGGAAGACACTGATCGCGATTATTATATGGATGCCGAACAAGCTCTTGCTTATGGCATCGTTGATAAAATCGTAAACACAATTGACGTCGTCTAACAAAGAATTTAAACCAAGAAGATTTTTAGAAGGTCGTCACCTTCAAACTGTCTACAATGTACTTTTTCCTCCAGATAATGCTTTGGAGGATGAGTATTATTCTGAAAGTATCCTCATTCCAACAAACGATGGTTCTGGGGATATCCTTTGGTTGGAACACAATCCTCCCCTTTCTCTAGTGCGAAAGAAAGCATCTCCTTGGAACGGATATTATATCATGCTTGTCCATGGAATGGAAGGGAGTTCTGAATCCCATTATATGGTAAGTGTGGGAAAGGAAGCATTGAATCGTGGTTACGGTGTCATTCGTATGAATTTACGTAATTGTGGTCGAGGGCTTGGACTTGCCAAAAAACCATATAATGCTGGTCAGTCAGAAGACATTGAAATTGTATTAAAGTATATTTATAAACATTTTACGAAATCTATATTTGTTTCAGGTTTTTCATTATCAGCCAATATGGTTTTAAAGTTTTTTGGGGAAAAAAGGGAACATTATGCAAAAGCATTTTCCGCAACCTCTCCTCCTTTGGACCTGAAACGAAGTTGTGATTTTATTGATTCCCGTGCTGGAAATTTTTATCGGGACCATTTTTTGGAAACTATGAAAGAAAAGGTATCCTTAGGTATCTACGCTATTTCTGAAAAAATGAAAGAACAAGTTCTGCGTAGTAAATCTTTTTTCGATTTTGATGATTTTTTTACAGCACCAATTTCTGGTTATGCGAATGTGCTCGAATATTACAATATTTGTTCTAGTGTTAAGTATTTATCAGGGATAAAAATTCCAGGACTCATTGTCCATGCTGATGATGATCCTGTTGTGCCATCCGAAGTTTGGCATGAAATTCGATGGAATTCGTTTCCCTATTTGCAAACGGTTCTCACGGAAAAAGGTGGTCATGTCGGTTTTATCAGTGATCCCTCACCTGAAAACCCTGAAGGAAGATGGTTACCAAAAATCATTCTCGATTTTTTTGATTCAAAAATCAAATCCAAGTAGTATTAAATAATTTAGGAAGGTTTAAGATGCGTGACCTATTAAAAGAATGTTTAGCAGAAGAATCTGGATTTGTAGAGTTACGTTACCATCATAAAGAAAGTCGGTCTTTTTTTGCAGAACGAGGTCGTGTGGAATCCACTGCTCTACGGAAAAGAACAGGTGTAGGTGTTCGAGTTCTTGAATCTGGTACTTGGGGATTTGCATCCACAAGTGAGATTTCAAAGGCTTCCATTCAAAATGCCATCCAAATTGCAAAAAAGGCGGCTAAGTTATCATCGGCACTCCGCAAGGATAAAATTCCAAACCTTCCAAAAGCCAATTTTGCCATTGGGGATTTTATCGGTAAAGGGATCGAAGATTTTCGCAGCCGCTCCGTGGATGAAAAATTGCGAATGGTTCTCGACATACAAAATGAAGCAAGTAAACAATCCACCAAACTTCAATCAGTTGGTTGTGGATATTCTGAAATTTATGAGGAAAAGGCAATTGTCACAACCGATGGTGCTGATAGTTTTTTTAGTTTGGTTCGTCCAGAGTTTCGAGTCTCTGCCGTGGCAAAAGAAGATGGAAAACTAGAGTCAGGTTCTCATTCGATTGGGGTCACTGGTGGTTGGGATTGCCTCTTCCGTTCGCAAACTCCATCCCAAATATCTGAGGAAGCTTGTAAAACTGCTGTGGATTTACTTTCAAGTGAACTACCTGATGGTGGACTTTCTACAGTGATTCTATCCCCTTCTATTGTCGGATTACTCGTCCACGAAGCTATTGGGCATACTGTTGAAGCTGACTTTGTTCTTTCAGGTTCTGTCGCACAAGGGAAAATCGGACACCGTGTCGGTTCCGACTTAGTAACGTTATGCGATTCTGGGTTTTCTGAATATTATGAAGGTGCTGGTGGTACCATTCCTGTTGATGATGAAGGTCTAATTCCAACAAACACTGTGATCATTCAAAATGGAATTCTTACTTCCTATTTACATAATCGAGAGACTGCTGAACGATTTGGAGTGGCTCCAACTGGATCTGCGAGGGCTTGGGAATATGGTGATGTTCCTCTCATTCGGATGCGAAATACCTTTTTACTTCCAGGAAACTCCAGTTTAGAAGAAATGATCGCAAACACGAAAGATGGATACTATTTGGATGGTGCCAAAAATGGCCAAGCGGATGCAACAGGAGAATTTATGTTTGCGGTTCAGAAAGCCTATCGAATCCAAAATGGTAAAATCACAAATCTATTAAAGGGAGTCACGGTTTCTGGACTTGCCTTTGATGTTTTACAAAATGTGGATATGGTTTCTAAAGAATTTAAATGGGATTTGGGATCAGGTCACTGCGGAAAAGGACAACCAGCCAAAGTGGATGCAGGTGGACCATATGTTAGAACAAAAGTATTATTAGGTGGTAAATAAATGGATCGTGGTACGATTGAAAAACGATTAAACGACCAAAAAGATTTACTCTCCAATCTAATCCAAAAGGCAAAAACCAATGGAATTCACCAAGTAGAAATTTATTCGAGTTATGGTTATTCTGAAGATGTAAGTTTAGAGAAAAATGATCTCAATAATTGTACAGCTACGGAAGAAAATATGTTTGGGATCCGAGTGATCCATGAAGGAAACCAAGGGTTTCTCATCTCCAATCATATTCCAAGTTTGTATACATCGATTGAAGAAGCCTTCCAATTGGCAAAAAGCCAATCCACACCCGATCTTGATTTGATCTTACCGGAAGCACGTCCAATTACGAACCAGTTTAACACATATGATCCATCGCTTGATTCTATGGGAATTGAAGACTTGGTCTCTTATGCAAAAGAAGCACTTGGTTGGCGAAATGAGCTTTATGAAAAAGTAAATATTGATTCTGGTGATTTTTCGCTTAGCAAAGGTTATAAGTTGATTATATCATCAAAAGGTGTAATGGCACATGAGCTTGGTGCAGAACTTTCAGCTTCTGTCATGGGAATGGGTGTTGATGGTGACCTTGTGGGTAGTTTTGATTATGATTCTGCAAGTGGATTCAACAAAGAACAGTTCCAAACTCTTTGGAAAAAAGCTTTCCATAATTTTGGAGATAAATGTATGGGAGCATTGTATGCCAAACCAACATCCAGTTTCCAAGGAAAGGTCCTTCTCCCGCCAGAAGCTGTTTTTTCTTTTTTCCTTGGACTTTTTGTTGGTTCTCTGAATGGAACAAGCCTTAGAAAAGGGAAATCAAAGATGGAAGGTAAGTTAGGCGAAAAAGTGGCATCTTCACTCCTCTCGATATATGATGATCCAACAAATATAAGTTTAATGGGTTCAACAGGTTTTGACAGAGAAGGAATGCCGACGAGTTATAAAAACGTCCTAACGGAAGGGGTTTTGGAATCTTATTTTTATAATTCATACGAAGCAAAAAAAGCAGGTCTTTCAATTTCCAATGGATCTGCCACAGGTGGGGCACAAAGTCTCCCAGGTTGTGGTCCAAAACAGCTACAAATTGCACCAGGAACTTCCTCTAAAGATGAATTTTTCAAACAACCAGGGAAAACTTTATTTGTGAATCGTATCTCTGGTACAAAAGATGGGGCGTCAGGTGATTTTTCTGGAGTGGTCAAAGGGGGTTACCTTTTGGAAGGGGGCGAAAAAATCCCTGTGCGCGAAGTACAAATCGTCGGGAATGCATTTGATGCATTGAACCAAATCGAAGCAATTTCCAAAGAAGGTGAACTCTTAGGAGAATCTTCTTTTGTTCCATATATGTTACTCGATGGATTTACGATCACTGGGGTCACAGAAGACTAAGATGCCACAAGAAATTTTAGAAAGGCCAGTTGGTGCCTCTTTTTTTCTCATTGTTTCCTATGAGAACGAAGATACTCTTTTTGAGTTAAAGAATTTAGCCGAAAAGAAGTTTTCTAAAATCCTTTATGAGTCGGTGCTTTTACCAAAATGGGTGGCTGATGAAACCGAAAGGGAATTTGCATATCCTGGTCGTTATACAAAAGTTTTATCCTTCAAACAAAGAATCCATCGGGAAGAAATTGTTGAGAAAAAAAAGGATTGTTTGGAATTCCAAACTCTACTCCAAAAAAAAGATTTAAGTGTGCTTTTGATTCCTGGTTACGTAACTTCGCATAACATTGTTATAACGAAATCTAAAGATGATTTCCATCGAATGTATTTATTTCAAGGTGTTTATGCAGAAACTGTTTACTATTTCTCTAGAGGAATTTTGCAACCACTCCCTTCATCTCAAAGTTATTTTAAAGAAAAAGAAGTGATCTATTTTTTTAATACCTTGAGGGAATCATATGAATTTAATAAATTTAAAAGTTAACGGCTATAAAAAATACCAAATTCGGTTTTTGATAGTTTTATTTTTTATCAATTCCATCTTATTGCTTAGTGATTGTAATGGTTCAGAACGTACACCGTTTCAATTTTGTGATAATTTTAATGATGCCAATGATTGTACGGAACCTAAAACTGAGAATGATATAGTTTATCTAGACCAAACTAAATTCAAAAAGGAAAACCCAAGTTTTGAAGATTTTGGAAATTTCCTTTATTTTACAGCACGTGAAACACCAGGGTTTCGTTTGGTCCTTTTTCGGTCTTGGAATGGGCTTTCTTCGGAAGAGTTTAGAAGTAAGTACAATGCTTACCTGCTCTATGGAAATTCGAAGGAACGAATGGAAGGAAATTCATTCAAACCAAACATAGTTGTGTCTTTTCATTATTTGGGAGCTTTGTTAAAGGAAGAATTTCGTCACTTAGGGATTGATCACAAACCATTCCAGTTAGAGGCATTGGGTCCAATCACACTCACTTATCTCGTGGAAGCTCCCGGGATGGATCCAATTGTAAAAAAAAGAACCATCCAATTAAAATGGAAATGATATGGGAATTGGTTTATCTTTGGATGTATAAGGCATTTGGATCAAAGAAAAAATCCATTGGAGTATAATCTAAATACAAAAGACTTAACACTGATAATGAAATGGCACCGAACACTGGTATAAGTAAGTTGTCATCAATGAGTCCTTTTGCTGTGGTATTCGAGAAAAATTCGGTGGCACAGGAAACAAGAACAGAAACAAACACAATCACAATTGGAGTCCAAGTAAACCCTCTGTGGTCGTATAATGAGATAAAACTTTCGGGATGAGTTTTTGTGATAAGATATAATACAACAACAGAAAACAAAAAGGCTGGGATCAAAAATCCAAATACACCTTCTATCGATTTCCCATTATAAAAACGGTGTTTGCCATATTTGCTTCCAACATAGGCAGCAAATGGATCTCCAATCACAAGGAATAAAATTGCTAATATCGCAACTTCAGCCGGAAAAAAACAAACAACAATTAGGTTTGCAAGAAAATAGGGAACGGTTCCGTTGAATCGTTTTCTTTCAGATTCTTTCATTAGAAATCCGAAATAACGATAAAAAAAAGCTTCAAAACCACTATGAGTCAATCTAACAAATTCTAACAGAATCAAACAAAAAAGAAAAAGTCCAAGGGACGTTACTAGGATGGCACGTGTCGCATAAAAAAGACCAAAAGCACCTTGGAAAGGATCCAAATACAAAGTCACTGGAATGATAAGGCCTAATATATGCCAAATTTTACGAAAGAAATTAAATCCTGAATTCATTTTGATTTACCTACTGGGTCTTGAAGCCATTTTAAATGCAGCTTCTTCATTATTTGCGATCGGAAATAAATTCCGAACTCCTGCCATGAGAAAGGCTTGCCTAACACTTAACGGGAGGTTGATGAGGATGATTTTATGTTTTTGAAGGAATGCTGCTTCGTTTAAGGTTTTGAAAGCAATGATCCCTTGAGTGGTGACCATGTTCAGTTCTTCCAAATCCAAAATGACAGATCCGTGTTTTAAGGAGTTGGTGACTGATTTGATGCATTTTTCTGCCGTGAAGTTGTTTAGATTTCCCTGTAATTTGGTTACGTATACGGTATCAATTTTCTCAGTGGAAACTACTAAATCGTCTAAACTCATAAATTTTTCTAATTTTCTTATTTCATTCTTGCACTCTATTGCAAGTAAATAAAAGTTTTGGAAGGAAGTGCGATTTGAAGGTTACTGTTGCTCATCTTTATAAAAAACTGGAAGAACTCGACCGCGACGTGGTGGAACTTAAAAAACTCACCGATAGGCTCGCTACAGACAGAGAATACTCGCCAATTCTGAAAGAAACTTTTTTATCTGAAATGACGAAATTAGAAGACCAAAAAACAGAGATTTTAGGACTTCGGGTAGAAAAACAAGGTCACACACTCAAATCCGTAAAATCCAATTCTTCTGAACCTCAAGTTTCACGTGAGAACCAAACTCCTAAACAAGAATGGAAGTCCCCTCCTACAACAGAACCAAAAAAACCAGAACGACCAGTTCGCAAATATTAATTTACTTTAGAGACTCTAAAAGACAAGGAACCCCAATGATTCGAAACAAGCAAATGCACCGAGTGGTTTTACTCGGTTTAATTCTCCTTCCTCTGATAAATTGTTCCAAGGATACTGAAATCCTCGCAACATTTGATGGTGGTACGGTGACACGTAGAGAAATGAATTTTGTGATTGAAGCCTCAAAACGAGGAAACACAGAACCTCAGCCAATAAGTGCTGATATCCAAGGTAAAATTTTAGAAAGTATAGCTTTAGAAAAAATTTTACTAAAAGATGCAATTGCATCTAAAAAAGTATCTGATGCTGATGTTTCAAAAATTGAATCATTGGTTAAAGATTTTTTGAAACTCAATGTTTATATGCGTGAGTATGTAAAAAATGGTTTAAAATCAAAACCATTAGAATTTATCAATCTTCAACTAGCGCTTGTTCGTGGAGAAGATGAAAGTGAAAATCTAAAAAAAGCCCAAGACCTCGCAAATCGATTGAATGATATGTCAGACAAAGAGGTTGCAGTAGAGATTGCAAAAGTTACTGACGATATGACAAGAAAACCGATCGGCGGCAAATTAGAACCATTTTGCACCAATTGTGCGGAAACCCCTCTTGAGGACATTTTGAATGAAGTTCGAAATGTAAAAGAAGGAAAATTTATCGCCTACGCAAAACAAGGTGAAGGAAGAATCGTGTATGTCGTTCGTTCACTTGGAACAGAAAAAGTCCATCCAGAAAGACTAAGAAAATACTTTACTTCAATCTTTGATGCTTTCAGAGAAGAAGCAATAGAATATGGAAAAACTCACGAAGATGCTGAAACCAAAGCAAGTATTGCTTATTTCACAGAGGGAGAATCCGCCGACAAAGCAAATCAATTTGCATCTCATACAATGAAAGAGTATGAGCAAGGGTTGTATCAAAAAGAACTCAAAAAAATCACGGAAGAAAGTGGGATTACTGTGGCAAATCTTCCCCGTTTTACTGGACCTTATGATGTAGACCCTAAAATTTTTACTCCTGAATACAGTCTATTCTCGAACAAAGAGGGAAAAAGTTACACTTGGAAAGATTTAACGGCAGATTTTGATGCGATTCCTTCACAGCTCAAACAAGAATACAAAACGGAAAAAGCAAAAACATGGGACATGTTAAATCTATTTCAATCAACGATCTTACAAGGGAAAATTGCTGAAACTTCCAAACGTGTACAGTCGGTTGAGAACGAAATAGGTTATCTGATGCAATTGGATAAAATGAAAGTAAGTTTGGCATTAAAATCACTACAAGACGAAATCAAAGCGATCCCTGTAAACGTAACGGAAGCCCAAATGCGTGATGCTTATGAAGCCGGAAAACTATATGCCTACTCTGACCAAGATCCAAAAAACCCACAAAATCGGATTCCAAAGCCGTATGCTGCGGTTAGAGAAAGGATCAAAACAGAGATGGAAGGAACCCAAAGGAATTCTTTTATTGAACAAAAAGTTTCCGGACTCAAAACAACTTATAATTTAATGATCGCAAATGATCGACTAAAAGAAGTTACACTATAACCCTCCAAGATTTAGAATATGGCAAAATTTTTTTATTGAATTTTGCCATATTTGACATATTTTGACTGTTAGGGGGGATAAATGAACAATCACATTTACATGCTTCGCAAGAAGAGAGGAATCAAACAGTACGATATGGCAAGGGCTTTGGGGGTATCTCCGAGTTATCTTTCCAAAATTGAGACTGGTGCCCAAGATCCGACTGAAAAATTTAAGTCGTCTTGTGCTAAATATCTCAAAACGTCTCTTGATAAACTCTTTAACGATAGCGCTGTGGAAGACATCTACCCTGAGTTTTCCAATGGATTGAAAAACAAACTTTGGGCAGTCCGCCGTGAGTTAGGAATCAAACAATACGATTTCGCCAAGAAATTGAAGGTTTCAACTCCCTTTCTGTCAAAAGTGGAACTTGGACTTTTAGAACCACCAGAGGATTTTAAGAATCTGGTATCAAAAGTTCTCAAAATGGAAAAAAACGAGCTTTTTTTAGGCTAAATTGAAAATCACCCGAGCAAGGCTTTCTTTGAAGCCTTGCTTTTTCTCACATCTAGACAAAAAGATTTTGTCACATAATTCTCACTACATTCAATAGTCCCTGATGAAAGAGAGACAAGCGGAACACCAAGAAGGTTGGGCCAGTCGAGTCGGTTTGATTTTAGCGGTTGCGAGTGGTGCTATTGGACTTGGGAATTTTTTACGTTTTCCAGGCCAAGCTGCCCAAAATGGTGGTGGTGCTTTTATGGTCCCCTACATCATCAGTTTTCTCCTGCTTGGAATCCCAGTTTGTTTGGCCGAATGGACGATGGGAAGAATGGGTGGAAAACATGGTCATAGCACTCCATTTATCTTTCGTGAATACCTAAAAGGATTTCCATTAAAACTATCAGGAACCATCGGTGTGATGATACCTGTCATGATTTATGTATATTACGTTTTTATTGAATCATGGTGTTTAGCTTATGCGTATTATTTTTTAACAAGCCAAATGTCTTTATCTGCGACCACACAAGCAGGTATGACAAATGAAGCGTCTTCTTTTTTTATGAATTTAACAGGCGCATCGGAAAATGGTTCCAGTTTCCATTCTCCAATCATCGTATTTTTTCTGTTATGTGTTTTATTTAATTTTTTACTCGTATACCGTGGATTATCAAAAGGATTAGAGGCGTTTGCAAAAATCGCAATGCCACTTATGGGAATTTGTGCAACCATTATCCTTATTCGTGTGTTGACGATACCAGGGATTGAAAAGGGACTTGCGGTCATGTGGAATCCAGATTGGACCAAATTAACGGAACCAAAAGTTTGGATTAGCGCTGCTGGACAAATTTTCTTTTCTTTATCTACGGGATTTGGAATTGCACTCGTTTTTTCTAGTTTTTTAAAGAAAAAGGATGATGTAGTTTTATCGAGTTTGTCATCTGCTTCACTCAATGAATTCGCAGAAGTAGTGTTTGGTGGAATGATCACAATACCAGTTGCTTTTCTTTTTTTAGGTATGCAAGCTACTTCCTATGGAACTTTTGGAATGGGTTTTATTGCTTTACCTTCCGTATTTGGTATGATGCCGGGTGGAAATTTTTTTGGTGGGCTTTGGTTTTTGGTTCTATTCCTTGCCGCCATTACTTCATCCGTAACTATGTTACAACCAGGTGTTTTGTTTTTAGAGGAAGGTTTTCGGATTGGTAGGAGAAAATCTTCGTTACTTCTTTTTATTTTTACCCTTATGTTATGCTTGCCAATTGTTTACTTTAATAAGGATTTTGCGGCTTTAGATATTGCTGATTTTTATATTGGTACTATAATGATTTATATTTTGGCATCCATTCAAATTTTTATTTTTGTCTTTAAGATCGGAGTTGATAAAGGGGAAAAGGATGCGAATGAAGGAAGTTTGATTCCTTTTCCGAAACTGATTAAGTTTATATTAAAATACATCACTCCTTGGTTTTTGTTATTTATCTTCGTGTCTTTTTGTTATATGAACTTACCTGAATATCTAGATAAGATGAATCCTGAAGTGATGGGCCAACTTGCCGAAAACACAGGGCAAAATGTAGAAGATGCAAGAACAAAAGCCATTGTTGCAAGGTCGGTTGTTTTTGGATTATTACTTATTTATGGATTTATTTACATTTTGGTTTCTAAAGCGTTAGGGCAGAAAAATGATAAGGTTGTAACTTGATGATGGAAACTACGGAACTCAATTGGCAAGGAATACTTATAATGACCGTTTCTTTAGTTTCTGTTATTTCATTAACTGTTGTTTGTGTGATCCTACTCTTTAGAAATAGGCATTAACAATTTGGACGTATTATCAGTTTTTACAAAACAACTCCCAAAACTTTGGAATGACTATGAAGTCAGAAAAGAACAAATGGAGATGTCTCAATCGATAGAATCTGCATTTAATACAGGAAATCATTGGGTCATTGAAGCGGGTACAGGTGTTGGAAAATCATTGGCGTATCTAATTCCCAGTGCTTTGTTTTCCTTAGAAAATGAATGCACTGTAGTTGTATCGACAGAAACCAAATCATTGCAAGATCAACTTTTGTATAAAGACATCCCTCTGGTTTCCGAAGCTCTCGGTGTTCCTATTAATGCAATGGTGGCCCTCGGAGCCAGTAACTATCTATGCAAACGAAAGTACAATCGGGTGATGGAGCGCGGTGATTTTGGACCCGAAATGGAATCCTCAATTCAATACTTTGTCAACTGGGAAAAACAAACGGAAAGTGGAATCCGGGCTGAGTATGATGGGTATTTGTCCAACTCGTTTTGGTCAAATGTTGCGAGAGAGTCTGACAACTGTTTGGGGAGAAATTGTCCCAATTTTAGTTCTTCATATTATTTTTTAGAAAAAGAAAAATGGAAAAAAGCAAATATTTTAATTGTTAACCACCATCTACTGGCAAGCCATTTGGCAGGTGATTTTAAATTATTACCACCTTTTTCGCAACTGGTCATCGATGAAGCCCATGTTTTTCCTGAAATTGTTGGAAAAGCATTTGGTTCTGAAATTCGTTATGAATTTCTACTGAATTTACTTCACTATCTATATTTTCCAGAAAAACGAACCGGTTTGGTTTTAAAAATTAAATCTAACGAGAAAATCATCAAACAAGTGGAAGCAAGCATTAGTTATGCGAATGATTTTTTTCGTATGTTACTTTCTGCTATTCCACTTCAATTTAATCAATTTTCTACTCGTCACACAGACCGTATCAAACTAGATAATGGTGCCTTAGAAGACACTTTGGGTGAACTTTCCTCCACACTGGAAGGAATGTTATCTAAATACAAAAAAGACAGTGATGATATGGAGGAAAAGGAATTAGCACTTGGGCTTGAAATGGTGTCTGGGAATTTAAAAAAAGCTTCCTCCTTTTTGACTGACTTTCGTTTGAAAACCAATCCAAATTTGGTTTTTTGGATTGAACCACCTCCACAATCAGCAAAAGATCCCTTCTATTATTTATTTTCCCAACCGAAAAATACAGATGAAATATTGGCGAATACTCTCTTCCCAAATATGGATTCTGTTGTTTTAACTTCTGCTACGTTATCCCCTTCTGCCGGAAACTTTCAATATTTTTTGAAAGAAGTGGGAACAAGTGATGTCAAAACGAAAACACTCAATTCTCCTTTCCACTACAACACTCATTCTTTATTATATGTGCCTAAACAGATTGCTGATCCAGTGTCTGATCCAAAACGAAACAAAACAGACTTGTCCTATTGGATCACACGTTTATTGAAACTATCTGAAGGAGATGCTTTTGTACTCTTTACTTCGAATAAACTACTCTCTGAATTGTATGAAGAAATTCGAAATTTAGTACCGTATCCTATTTTTGCTCAGACGGAAATGGGACCAATCGCCGCCAAACGTGAGTTTCTTGCGAATGAAAAAAGTGTACTTTTTGGAGTTTCCAGTTTTTGGCAAGGTGTGGATATCAAAGGAGATAAACTAAGAAACGTAATTGTGACAAAACTTCCCTTCCAAGTACCTACAGAACCTGTGCTTCAGGCAAAAATGGAAGACATGGAAAAAAAGGGAAAAAGTCCATTTTGGGAAATGCAAGTTCCCAAAACCTGTTTGTTACTTAGGCAAGGATTTGGTAGGCTCATTCGATCCCAGTCAGATACAGGTATGGTAAGTATCTTGGACCCTAGGATCCATACAAAGTCTTACGGAAAAAACGTCTTGCAAAGTTTACCAAAAGGAGTTCCTCTCATAACGGAATTCAATGAATTGGAAAGAAAATTCCATTTGTTGCCGAAGTGATTTGTATGAAACAAGCCATAACAATTTTAGTTATCACATTATGTTTTGGTGTGACTCTTTTTTCAAAACCAATTGAAGATAAGGATCTTTATGCATCTGTAGTCAATTGGACAGACCAAATTATCGTTTCTCATGTCAAAGAAACCATTCCTAAAATTGTATTTGATGAAGATGATCCTGAGTTTTCTGGAAAAAATACTGCAACAAGCCAAGGAAAAGCCCATTCAATGGCCAGGAAAAAAGCCAAAGAAAAACTAAAAGTAAGGCTTAGCCAAAGGTTAGAGTCAATACTCTTTAACGCTGATTACACGATTTTTGAATATACACAAGTAAACCAACAAGCTCGTCTGCGTCTCAATTCCTATATAGGAGCCGAGAAAGAAGAATATGATTTTCAATTTGTCAAAAATGTTTTGGAAGCAAAAGCAAGTTTACCAATCAAAGGAAAGGATGGGATTTTAGCACATATTCCTATAGAATATGGAACAGAAAGAGTTCCTGAATTTAGCGAAGAGATGATCCCCGTCGAATTTTCAGGCCTCGTTGTAGATGCAAGGCACCTAAACTTAAAACGAGCTTTATTTCCTAAAATCCAAACAGACCGAGGACTTGATGTGTATTCGCCTCTTTATGTAAAAGATGCATATGCCATAGAAACTGGGTACATTGTTTATCGGGACGATCAAAACGGAAAGGCTTACGAAACCAAAGTGGGAAAAAATCCTTACTTTGTTCTCGCTTTATCAACGGCAGGCAAAAATCAAACGGACCTTGTGATCCCAACCGATGAAGCGGCTAAATTCCTTAGCCACCCGGAAACTAGAAAAAATATCACACGTTGCAGAGTTTTGATTTTAGTTTCTCAGTAAGAGATAAAAACATCTTTTCTGCTTTTCCATACTCACCGTTGAATAAATAGGCAAATCCCATATCCTCTAGATCTTTATGATTGAGTGTATTGGATTTTTTTTCTAAGTCAGTGATGTTTTTATAGACTGAATCATACATTTTTCTTTTTTCTTCAAAACTTGGAAGGTTTAACTTATTTGGAATATTTTCAAAGATAAGATTTGCTTCTTTGTGTCTGTCTAAAAAGAGTAAAGCCATTCCCACTAACTTGTGGATATCGGAATCATTTAACAATTTCATATTTTCACGAAATAGTTTGATCACTTCGTCATATCGTTTTAGATAATAATTACAAATTAATTCTTCCTTTGAAAAAGAAAGGTCATTCCATTGTTTTTTGTATCGAATGATGATGTTTTTTGCATCTTCATATGCTTCCGATCGGAAGTAAAATTTAATCGCCATTTGGATGATCGAAAAACAAAGAGGATTGGTTTGTGTTTGGAAGTATAAGTTTAGATTTTTGACAGCTTCGCCATTTTTACCTAATTCAAAATTTTGAATCGCATCAACGAGAGGTGCAAGATTTGAAATCCCTTTTGGTGATACTGTTGCCACTTTTCCAGTGAGTTCGTAGAGAGCTAAAAACCCTAAATGTTGCACATAAAAATTTTCAGGGTTACGTTTTGCGAGAACGATTACATCTTCGTTGGAACCTACCTCATATAAATCCCAAGCTTCTTTTTCGACTGATGTATTTAGAACTTGGGTTGCTTGTTGTGCCATAAGGTACCTCTCTTTCTATAAAAAGATCGGCCTTATGGCATTTTTTCCGTTAAAAAAAATTAAGGTGTCAGACGGTAAATCATACGAGGGAAAGGAATACATTCTCTGATATGAGGCAGTCCACAGACCCAAGCAATCACACGTTCTAACCCCATTCCGAAACCAGCATGTGGGACAGAACCATACTTCCTTAAATCCAGATACCAGGAATAATCTTCTGGAGGAAGGCCTTCTTCTTTGAGGCGTTCGACAATTTTTTCATAGGATTCTTCCCTTTCAGAACCACCAATGATTTCTCCAATGCCGTCTGGAGCAATGAGATCGGCAGAAAGGACTGTCCTTGGATCCTGCGGGTTTTGTTTCATATAAAAGGCTTTGATGGACCGTGGGAAGTTTTGGATGAAAATGGCAGTCCCAAAATGATTTGTCAGGATTTGTTCTCGTTCCGCATTGATGTCTTCTCCCCATTCAATGGTTTCCTTTGCATCCTTTAGGATTTGGATGGCGTCTCCATAATCCACTCTTGGGAATGGAGTGTTTAGTACTTTAAGGAGAGGTTCTGGGTCACGGTCGAGGGTTTTTAACTCTTCTATTGTTCGCTCAATTGTTGTTCGTAATACTGATTTCACAAACCGTTCTTGTAGGTCCAAATTAGCATCCTGGTCAAGAAAGGCAGTTTCTGCTTCTAACATCCAAAATTCTGTAAGGTGGCGTTTGGTTTTACTTTTCTCTGCTCGGAATGTTGGTCCAAAACAATAAACTTTCGAATGAGCAAAGGCAGCCGTTTCCAAGTAAAGTTGACCAGTTTGGGCCAAATATGCTTGCCCTAAATCAAAATACTCTGTGGAAAACAGAGTCCCTGCTGATTCCCCGATGGAGCCTGTGAGGATGGGAGTGTCAATCAATGTGTAACCGTCGTTACGAAAGAATTCTCGGATG
Source organism: Leptospira bouyouniensis (assembly GCF_004769525.1). Lineage (NCBI taxonomy): Bacteria > Pseudomonadati > Spirochaetota > Leptospiria > Leptospirales > Leptospiraceae > Leptospira > Leptospira bouyouniensis. Next base: position 248,446 of record NZ_RQFT01000011.1, read on the forward strand.
GCAAAAGACAGTTCCGAACGAACCCTTTGGATGGCAAGTTGTCGTTTAGAACGTAACCATAAATGCCTGTGGTTGTGTAAAAAATCAGGACCATGTTCTTTGGGTGTGATTGGGTAGTCAGAAGAATTCCCAACGATGGTAAGGGTTGATAAAACAAGTTCTTCTCCTCCAGGTGCTTTCACATTTTCCTGCCAACTGCCAGTGACGGAAATAGATGTTTCTTGGGGTAAAGATTTGATTTGTTTGAACAGTTCCTCACCTAATGTCTCTTTTTCACAGACAACTTGTAAAATGTTTCCATTCGTTCTCAATTGTAAAAATTGGACATGGTTATTGCCTCGAAGGCCTTGCACCCAACCATTGAGAGGTTGGGAACTATTTGTGAGGGATGGACGGGAGAGTTTTGGATCTAAACTTGGAATCATGGATGGTTTTTTCTGTTTGCCAGTTCAATTTTCTCTGAAATTTTGAACTTACAGAATGAAATCTAGCATCCTATTAGACGGTAAAGCGATTTCCGAAAAAATCCGAAATCGAATCCAAGAAACATTAGCAAAAGCGAAAGCCGAAGGTAAGGGAATTCCTACACTTGCTACCATCCTAGTTGGGAATAACCCTGCTTCGGAAACTTATGTAAACATGAAAGTAAAAGCCTGTGAAAAGGTTGGAATGAATTCACGTTACATTCGTTTGAAAGAAGAAACAACAACAGAAGAACTTTTATCTGAGATTCGTAAATTAAACAACGATAGTTCGATCAATGGCATTTTATTACAACACCCAGTCCCCCACCAAATTGACGAACGTAAAGCATTCGACGAAATTGCATTAGAGAAGGATGTTGATGGTGTAACAACTGTTTCCTTCGGAAACTTGTCTATGAACAGCGAAGCATATTTTCCGTGCACTCCGTACGGTATGGTTCTGCTATTGCAGGAATACGGAATCGATGTGACGGGAAAACATGCAGTGGTAGTAGGAAGGTCCCCGATTCTTGGCAAACCAATGGCAATCATGTTAACGAATTTAGATGCCACGGTTACCCTTTGTCATTCAAAGACAAAAGGTTTACCTGAGCTTGTCAAACAAGCAGACATCATTGTTGGTGCTGTAGGAAAACCAGAATTCATTAAAGCAGATTGGATCAAAGAGGGAGCGATCATTTTGGACGCTGGTTATAATGTTGGGAATGTGGGCGACATTGAAGTATCAAAAGCAAAAGATAAAGCTTCCTATTATACTCCAGTGCCTGGTGGTGTTGGTCCCATGACAATTTCAGTTTTACTTCTACAAACAATGTATAGTTTTTTAGGTCAATTTTCACCTAAGTTGGATTCCCATGCCTCAAATCGTTAGTTTTGATGAATGTTTTCAAACGGTTCCTAAACTAGATCCACCAAATGATTTGGATACGTTTTGGAAATCTGGGATTAGTGAGCTTAAAAAAGTTCCCATCAAAGCCACTTATAAAACTGTATTAAAGGGTTCATTTATTTGGGAATCTTTAAACGATGTAAGTTTTCAAAGTATTGACAATCATGTGTTACATGGTAAGTTGGCTATCCCAAGGAAACGTGGAGATCGACCTGTTGTTGTTTATTTCCATGATTATCTAGCGATTCCTGAAGAAATTCAAAAAGGATATTCTGATTTAGGTGTTGCACAATTACACATCACCTTACGTGGCCATGGTGATGAAATGATCCAAATGCCAGTGGATCCTGTTACTGGCAAATCTCCTGTCGGTTGGACTCCGAATTATTTCGCGCATGGACTTGATCAAAAAGAAGAGTTTTATATGCGAAAACTCTATTTGGACGTAATTCGGACGATTGAATTTTTAAGATTATCTGATGGAATTGATGGTGACCAAATCATTCTACATGGAAAGTCGTTAGGTTCTGCATTATCGGTTTTTGGTGCAGCTTATTCTGATCGAATTAAGGGACTGATTCTTGAGACACCTTCTTTTTGTTATATTGACAAAGAACAAATGTCCTTAAAAGGAAATCCTTGGGTAAGAGAACTCACTCCGTTTTTTGAAAAAAGAGCTACGAAGAAAATCGATTATAAAAAAGAATTAGCTTATTTTGATGCAATGAATTTTGCCAAAAAAATTAAAATCCCTGCTCTTTTTTCTTGTGGAATGGAAGACCAAATCTCTCATCCAAAATCAACATTTGCTTTGTTTAACCATATGAATTGTGATAAACGAATGCAAATTTACCCAACAGAAGGAAATGAGGCTGGGAAAGAAAAACAACCGCTAGCAAATTTAGAATTTGTTAAAGAAATTTTTGCATTATGAAACCTATTCCGTTTTTCTTTTTTAATACTAAGACTGGGAAAAAGGAAGCTTTCTTACCGAAAGATTCCAATTCAGTTACCATTTACTCTTGCGGGCCAACGGTTTATAATTTTGCTCATATTGGAAACATACGTTCCTTTTTGTTTGTCGATATTCTACGTCGATCCTTACTACTAGGTGGTTACAAATTAAACCAATCGATGAATATCACTGACATTGATGATAAAATTATCAATGCCTCAATCAAACAAAACATAAGTGTGGAAGAATTTACAAAACCTTGGACGGAAGCTTTTTTTAAAGATTTAGAAACTTTACAAATTCAAAGGTTAGAACACTACCCTAAAGCAACTGAGTCAATCGACGATATGGTATCGCTTGTAGAAATATTGCAGTCCAATGGTCTAGCTTATGAACGTGAAGGAAATGTATATTTTTCAATCCAAAAATTCCAACGTTATGGCGAGTTATCTAAAATAGATGTTTCTGGGATGAAGTCCGGTGTTCGATATGACGCGGATGAATATGAAAAAGATGATGTCAGAGATTTTGTTTTATGGAAAAACCAAAAGACGAAAGAAGAAAAATGTTGGCATACACGAATTGGAATGGGAAGGCCTGGCTGGCATTTAGAATGTTCCGCCATGATTCGAAAAATTTATGGAACTGGAGTCGATATTCATACAGGTGGAATTGATTTACTTTTTCCACATCATGAGAATGAATTTGCTCAATCAGTTGGTGCCTACCCAGAAGAACAATTTGTCGGAACATGGCTTCATTGTGAACATTTGTTAGTTGATGGTGAAAAAATGTCAAAAAGTAAAGGTAATTTTTATACCTTGCGAGACATTTTAGAGAAAGGCTTTGAACCCAAAGTGATTCGGTTTCATCTGATTTCTGCTCATTACAGAAGTAAGCTTAATTTTTCTTTAGCTAAACTTGAAGAATCCAAGGTAGCATTAGATCGAATTCAAAATACAATTTATCGTTTGTTAGAAACGGGTTCCTTATGGAATCAAATTCCAGAAGAATCGTTAATTAAAAATTTTTCATTAAAAGAAATAGAAACTCTCAATTCAGATTTTTTAAATGCGATCGCAGATGATTTAAATATTCCAAAAGCATTAGCAACTTTATTTGAGTTTGTTCGTTTAGTTAATCTGACGTTAGACCAATCAAAAGATGAAATTTCTAATGAGTTCTATGAAGAAAGCCTTGTTTTCTTTTGTAAGTTGAATTCTTTATTTGCTGTGTTTTCATTTGAAAAAACCAAAGAAACATTAGATGGAATTTCTGAAGAATGGATTTTAAAACAAATTTCCAATCGAAAAATAGCAAAACAAAACAAAGATTTTGCGACTGCAGACAATATCCGAAAAGAGTTGGAATTAAAAGGTATCCTTCTCGCTGATACAAAAGAAGGAAATACAACATGGAAAAAAGCCCTGTAGAAATACTCTTCGGGAAACGGAATTTTTTTGAATTTTTAGAATCCTTGGAACAAATGGCTCCAGAACGAGGGCTAAAAACCATTCGAGAGGTCATTGTAAAGGATGGAATAGGAAATGAGGAGAAACAAAGGATCAAATCTTACCTTCCCAATTCCGTAAAGTTTACAACAGTATCTTCAAGGGAACTTGATCGAATTGCCCAAGATAAAAACCACCAAGGTTATGTGATCATACGCACTAAACAAAAATCATATTTGTCTCTGGGTTTTGAACAGTTCAAACAGAACATATCACCGAATGAAGGTCCCATTTTGATTTTAGATCGGATTCAAGATCCAGGTAATTTGGGTAATTTATTAAGGACTGCTGAATGTATGGGAGTGAAACACGTGTTAATGTCGGATAGAGATACTTCCCCCATTACACCGGTAGTAGAAAAAGTCTCAGCTGGAGCTATCCATCACATTCAAATTTATCGTGTCGCTAATTTGAAACATGGTATTGATTTCCTGAAGAAAAATGAATATTGGATCCTTGCAACTGATGAAGAAGGTGACGAAGGCATTTGGGAAACATTACCAGATGTTTCACAAATGGCTGTGATCATGGGCAATGAAGGCGAGGGTGTGAAACGAATTTTGCTTGAAGATGCTGATTATGTGGCTAGAATTCCTTTGTATGGTGCTGTTACTTCCCTAAATGTCGTGGTAGCATGTGGCATTACTTTGGATCGTCTTCATCATGCTTCGGAATAAACGAATCAGATTAGTAATATTTTTAATTTTTACAATCATATTTAGTACGGAAGCATGTATTTATAATTTTTATCGAAAAGAATTTGTTTCTGAAGACAAAAAGAATGAAGAGGCATTATTACTTGCATTTCTTGGACTTCTACCCAATCCAAATCAAAAACTTTTTGGTTTTTTTCCTGCAACTTCAAGAAACCTGTCCAACTCACAATTTTTAAATGCAGAATGGTTTCCAAAGTCTGATAAAAAAAAATTGGTTTTTGTCCATGGTTGGAATCCAGCTGAAAGAGATTCTGATCCAATTACGAGTGATGAAAAAAAAATACAAAATATCAAGAATACTTTTTTAAATGGACTCATTCATTTCCAAGAAGGAAGGAATTCAGCTAGTTCTGAATTTGATTTGTATTTATATACCTATCGTACTTCAAATAGCATACTTGTAAACGGAAGACAATTTTATTCTACCTTAAGGGCAAATTTTTCAGATACTGATTCAGTGTACATCGTTGCTCATTCGATGGGAGGACTTGTGACAAGGGTTACACTTTCAAGAGAATCAGGTGAATTACCTTTTATACGTTTGGTAATTACGTTAGCAACTCCCCATTTCGGCTCACCTTTTGCGTCGAGAGGTTTCTTAGGATCCAATCCATTTGCTAATGAATTAGGTTCCTATTTAGTTGATACACAAGGTGGAAGTGAACTTGCCTATACTAACGCAGGGAATTTACAAACAACTTTAAATGGTGCTAACAATCTTGTGTTAGATGTATTAAATGATTCTTATATTAAATCTGGCCTAAATACAAAGTTCATTAGTTTTGCTGGAATTTTAAGTAATTGTTCCCTTGGCGAAACGTTTTACTACAACACTGGATGTACAATACTCAATAATGCAGGTTTTACTCAGTCTGATGGAATTGTGACTGTAAATAGTGCACAACTTGGAAATATGAGTTTAAAACAGATTAATGTGAGTGATTGCGATCATTCGATGATGGCGTTTCAAACTTCCAATATAGACGATACTAAAAGTTTAAATTTATTCTCGCAAGTGATTAGCGAGATAAGAAACAATCCTTAATTCTTTATCTGAAGATGATTTAATTGTTTTGTAAATTTCGAACTGAATAAAACAATCCAAGAAATCCTAACAAAAAAAATAAAATTCCCCACTCGAGGTTTCCTTCCTTCCATAAAAAACATTGTACAGAATATAATCCTCCGAATACAAAACTTAATCCGGAAATTGTACCTAGAAATGATATAAGGATTCTGTTTGGATAAACTGATAGTTGGTAATTTGGATACTTTTGAAAAAAACCTCTCCAGAAATAATATGGTGGTTTTGTTTTTTCATAGAATGAATATAGAATTTCTTTATTGGTACCTGGCACTACATAAGTGGAAAGAAGAAGTAAAATCGCAGAACTGACAGCGGTATATAAGATTGAATATGGAAATACGATTTTTAGAAAGAAAGAGAATAAAAGATACAAAGAAGGCGAAAGAATTAAAGCTAAGATTTCAGTCCAAGCAGATACTCGCCAAAAATACCATCGAATGATGAGAACAAAGCCAATACCAGATGATGCTTCCAATAAAAACACCCATGCACCTTTGATTGTGTCCATTCCATATACGGCAAGTAAGAAAGAAAAAAATGCTGTAATCAATTGGATTAAATACGAAGATTTTATATAATAGCTATCAATTTTTGAATATTTAGTGAATGGTTTCCAAAGATCATTCACTAAATAAGATGCTCCCCAATTCAAATGCGTTGCAAGTGTCGACAAGTAAGCTGCAAGGAATGCACTGAGCATAAGTCCCATCATACCTCTTGGCATTCCTTCTTGTAATACCATCAAAAAACCTTTGCCACTTTCTACTTCTGATAGAGTTGGATATAACACAAGTGATACGAGTGCTACAAGTATCCATGGCCAAGGTCTGACAAAATAATGAGCGACTACAAACCAGAGACTTCCTTTCAATGCAGCACTTTCATTTTTGGTTGCGAGGATTCTTTGCGCAATATATCCTCCACCGCCAGGTTCAGATCCAGGATACCAGCTAGACCACCAAAGTACTGTTAAAAGAATTAGAAAATGATCCCAAGGTAGAGATCCATTTTCTCCATTTGGAAAAAAAAGAATTTTGTGATTTGGTAATTGTGATTTTAGATTTTCCAATCCGCCGATAGATGGAAGTTGAATTGCAAAATAGGCAAAGAGAATACAACCAATCCAAGCAAGAAAAAATTGGAAAACATCGATATACGAAATCCCACGTAATCCCGCAATGGCAGTATAAAAGACACCAAATACTAACAAAAAAATTAATATAAGAGATGGATTATAAATTGGGAAAAATACAGGAATGATTTTTAACATTGCCAAATTGACCCAACCCAGAATGACCAAATTTAATAAAAAACCAATTACGAATGCTTTAAATCCTCGAAGGAACTCAGCTTCTTTCCCACTATATCGAATTTGAAGTAATTCAAGGTCTGTACTTGCGCCTGAACGTTTCCATAATTTGGAAAAGAAAAAGACGGTAACAAATCCACCAACCGACATGTACCACCATATCCAATTTCCAGAAATCCCTTGCGATCTTATAATTTCTGTTACAGCAAGTGGGGTGTCTGCGGCAAACGTTGTTGCTACCATGGCAGTTCCAGCAACGAACCAACTTAAACTTCCCTCAGCCTGGAAATATTCTTTGGTCGATTTGTTTTTAGATCGGAAGCGAAGAAGGATTAGGAAAATGATGATAAAAGGAAAGAAAAAAAATAAATAATCTAAGATATGAAATGAATTCATAATCTAACTTTGATCCCCATCTCTTTCATCGTTTGTTTCGTTTCTTGGATCGAGAATTCTCCGAAATGAAAAATAGAAGCTGCAAGGACTGCATCCGCCCCCCCTCTTAATATCACTTCAGCCATATGTTCAGGATTTCCTGCTCCACCAGAGGCAATGATTGGGATTGTTAAATTTGAGGTAAATGATTTCATAAGATTGATATCAAATCCATCTTTTGTTCCATCCTTGTCCATCGATGTGAGTAAAATTTCACCTGCACCCATTTGATGTGCTTCTCTACCCCAATCCAAAGCGTCTCTACCAGTTTCTGCCCTGCCACCATTTAAATACACTTCATATCGTTTTCTTTCTGGATGAAACTTAACATCAATTGCACAGACGATGCATTGTGAACCATATATTTCACTTGCATCTTTTAACAATTTTGGATTTTGAAATGCACTTGTGTTAATAGATACTTTGTCAGCTCCTTTGTTTAGGACAGCTTTCACATCATCGATGGTTCGGATTCCTCCACCAACTGTAAATGGAATAAAAAGTTTATTGGCAACTTCTTCCACTAAATGCAAAAGAATATCTCGTTTGTCAGAAGAAGCAGTGATATCTAAAAAACAAAGTTCATCGGCTTTGTTTTCTTCGTATGCAACTGCACAGGATACAGGATCCCCTGCATCGATTAAATTGACAAATTGAACACCCTTTACGACTCTTCCTCCTTTGATGTCCAAACAAGGAATGACTCTTTTGGTAAGTTCATCCATTTTATTTTATCTCTTTTGGTAAGGATACTTTGCAAAGATCTAAATTTGATAAGGATTTTGCAAATCCAAGTAATTTGCTTTCATCAAAATGAGATGTAGTCAATTGAATACCAATCGGCAGACCATTTTGGTCTACACCTGCAGGACAACTAATCGCAGGGACTCCAGCTAAATTAACAGAAGTTGTTAAAATATCCGCCTGGTACATTTGGATTGGATCTTTTGTTTTTTCTCCCACTTTGAATGCAGTGGTTGGTGATGTAGGTTGTAAAATTACATCAACAGATTTGAAAAATTCTGCGTATTGTTTTCTGATTAGCACTCTAGCTTTTTGTGCTTTCCCATAATAAGCATCATAATACCCAGAACTTAGAGAGAAGGTTCCAAGTAAGATCCTTCTTTTTACTTCTTTTCCAAAACCAGCACTTCTTGATTCAGAATATAAATCATCTAATTTGCCAGATGTTTCTTTTCTTAAACCATAACGAATCCCATCAAAACGACTTAGGTTTGATGAACATTCTGCAGTTGCAATGAGATAATAAACAGGAATTGCATACTTCAATAATGAAAAGTCTAAAGGTACAAGTTGGGCCCCTTTTGCTTCCAACGATTTTAAAATTTCTAGATACCTAACATTTACATCAGGCGAAAAATTAAAATCTTCGGTTTTCATGATCCCAATTTTTTTACCTTTCCAATCGATATCAGAGACTGATTTTGATTCGAAATGTTCTACCTTAGCAGTTGTTTGGTCTTTGGAATCAATACCTGATAATATTTCCATCAGATCGATTATGCCTTGCATATCATTTGAGAATGGACCAATTTGGTCTAAACTTGAAGCATATGCAATTAATCCAAAACGTGAAACTCTTCCATAAGTAGGTTTTAAACCCCATATCCCACAGAGAGAAGCTGGTTGGCGAATGGATCCTCCTGTATCGGAACCAAGAGAAACTGGCAACATGGATGCAGCAACTGCCGCCGCCGAACCACCGCTAGATCCACCAGGAATTCGTTCTGAATCAAACGGATTTTTTGATGTTTGGAATGCGCTGTTTTCTGTTGATGATCCCATTGCAAATTCGTCCATATTCAGACGAGGAAAAAGTACAAAACCTTTTTCTTTTAATTTGGTTATGACGGTTGCATCATATGGAGATACAAAGTTTTCTAAAATTTTGGATGAACAAGATGTGATTTCACCTGTGATACAAATATTGTCTTTAATTCCAATCGGAATTCCATCAAACTCCGAAAGAAGTTTTCCACTTTTCCTACGGACATCACTTTCTTTTGCTTGTTTCAAAATTTTTTCTTGGTTTATTTCCAAAAATGCTTTTAGTTTTGAATCTACTGAATTTATCCTTTGTAAGTAAGCAGTTACTAAATCTTCGGAAGATAAAGATCCATCATTCAATTTGTTTTTAATTTCAGAATAAGTTAAATAAATCAATTCTTTCATGTTTCAATTACCTTGGGAACTACCACATAACCATTTTCATATGAAGGTGCAATTTTTGCTAGGTCTTCACGTTTTAAAGAGTTTTCACTTAAATCCTTGCGGAGTTCATAAAAAATTTGTTCGTAAATTTCATCATCGCCTACTTTTGATGTATCTAAGTTTTTAATTTCATCTACATATTGGACAATTCTAGAAAAGTCACTTAACATACCTGATATTTCATTTTCTTCGATGTTCAATTTTGCTAAATTTGCAATGTTTTTTAATTCTTTTTCATCCATATGGTTTCCTCAGTAGGCATTCCTATCAATAATCGCTTTTAGCGGAGTTAATAAAATAATCTTAATATCGAGTAATAATGACCAATTCTCAATGTAGAAAATATCAGCTTCGATTCGTTTTTCAATGGAAGTATCACCTCGAAATCCTTGTACCTGCGCCCACCCAGTGATTCCTGCTTTTGCTGCATGCCTTCTCATATATTGGTGGTGTTCATTTCGAAATTTTTCAACATAGAATGGCCTTTCAGGTCTTGGTCCGACAACAGACATATCTCCTAGTAAAACATTAAAAAACTGAGGAGTTTCATCGAGGGATAATTTCCGTAAGATAGCACCAACAGCAGTAACTCTTGGGTCATCCTTCGTAGTCCACAAGGTATCAGATTTTTCCTTGGCCTGGACTACCATGGAACGAAATTTGATCATCCCAAATACCTTATTATCCAAACCTACTCGTTCTTGTTTATAAAATACAGGGCCATTACTAGTAAATTTAACGAGTAATGCAATGATGATATAAAACGGACTGAAGAGTAAAATGAAAAATAATGAGAAAATTATATCGAAGATTCTTTTTAATACGAGATTGTATCCTAGTCTGAGAGGGATATTCCGAATGGAAATAATTGGAATTCCATCCAATACTTCGACTCTTCCTTTTGCTGTAACAATTTCTTCATAACTTGGAATCACCTTCAAATCAATTCCGTGAAAATCTGCAATATCAATTACTTCCTTGAGTGAATCGCCTTCATCGTGTGACAATGCATAGACGATCAGATCAATATCATTGTTTTCGACGTAATTTTCAAGTTTTGGAGTTGTCGTGACTGTTTGGATCAATTTGGGGGATAAGTTTTTTTTGCCGGAAACAAATCCTTTGACTGTATATCCATAAATGGAATGTTTTTGCAAAGTTTTCGAAAAATTAATAGCAGATTTACCAGTTCCAATGATGAGAACTGATTTTAGATTATAACCTTTGCTCCTAAGGTATTGCATTAATGTTCGTAGTAAAAAATGGGAAAAAGTTGTTAAAATAACAGTGCTGATCGCAAAATATCCGATGACAAGCCTCGAAAAACTTTCGCCTCGAAAGAAAAAGAGTAATGATAATACAACTAATAAATTTAAAACTACACCAGATATAATGGCAAACAGTTCATCGGAAAAAGAGAGCCCTCGTCTTGGATGGTATAAATCAATCGATAAAAAAGAGACAACTTGAGAGAATCCAAGTACAATTCCAAGAATTAAATAATTGAAAGGATCAATGGTTTGGATTTGAAAACTTGAATCAGGTGATAAATAATAACGTACGATATAAGCTGTTAAAAAACTGGCTAAACCAATAAAAAAATCAGTCACAAGGAATAATAATTTGAAGGATTGACTACGTTCTTTTAACATATGTTTCTCTAATTTACTCTGTTAGGTCTGTCGATGTTCCATCTAATGGGCGTTTTCTGAATCGATATAATCTTACTCTCGTTGCTTGCGCCGAAGCGGAATCTCCAAAGCTGAAATTTGTTAAATTCACTGATAAATATACGGATTGGTCATAGAAAGTTAATTGATTATTGAGTGCAAGTCCACCTGGTAATGCACGAAGATTCATACTGTATCCGAGACGATATTCCCAGTTATGAAGGTCCATTTTGAATGTCATCATGAATCGATTTATATTGAAGACTGTTTTTTGTCTTTCCGTTTGACCATTTGCTCCCGTTCCTGACGCTAAGTCTTCCCAAATGGTAGTTTGGTCATAATTTGTCCCTGTTTGAGAAGTATAAAGTTCTGGACTTGTATTCAATGCATAAAATTGACCTTGAGCAAGTGCAGTTAAACGCCAAGGTTCAGTTACTCTTGAATCTAATTCTAGTTCGACGCCAGTATATCTTGTTACTTTTACGTCTGTTTTAAAAAAGAATCGATAACTATCTAAAAAACTATCTTTATAAACGTGATACCAAGTAGAACCTATTTCTAAACTACGAAATGCACGAATGATAGGCCAAGAGAACCCACCCATTTTATAAGATACTGTTAAATTATTGGATAAAGAACGATTCTGAGGTGTATGGTGCACGTAATCATTATTAATGAAAATACCTGAATAAAAATTTCTTTTCCTTTCCAATAAACTTGGTCTTCTAGTTGAAAAACCATCTACGAAATCAAAGAAACCTCCAATGCGTACAACGGTATAATACCAACGTTGCATATTTGTTAGACCTGGATTATATGTCGAAGAAAATTGTCTTAAATCACGAATAGTTCTTACTGAAATATCCCAATCATTTAAAGCATAACTTTCCAATGCAAACTCTGCTTCATGTTGGCGTAAATTTCCAAGAATTGGATCTTTTGCTTCTGCTTTATCTGCATCTAACCTTCTGTATGTGGTAGATAAAAATATTTCGGGTATCCCCATTCTTACGGTATGCGATTGTCTTACATATTGGTAAGACTGTTGTTTGAGTAAAGTTGCATATGCCTTGTTAACATCACGATCTGGTCCATTTAACTCACTTCCTGTTCCTGGAAATTCAACGGTTTGTTTTGTTGCACCCATATAAACTGATGGAGTAAACGACATATAAGTTCCCATAGCAATCGGAGAACGAAGTCCAGTTTCCCCGATCACATTGGTTTGTGATCGTAAAACGTAGTCTTGGTATTGACTTCTTGGATCAACAATTCCTGTGGTTGGGTTTACTTTTTGTTGAGGTGGACCATAAATTCGATTGATATTGGTTTGGAATAACATATCCCAATAGATTGGACTTGTCGTTCCCGGAATGTTACCAACATTACTTGAGTTACGAATTGTGACTGCAGGTAAAGTGTCTTGAGCCGCAAAGTATTGATTTGCTTGAATTTGGTAAATGAGAGTTCGGCTCATAGAAATACCAACACTCAAATCGCCTCGATTTTCAGTATAGTTAAAGTTCCAATTAAGAAGGTTTCTAATCAAACCATATCGAACATCACGAAAAGTATATAAAGACTGTAATGAATTTGATGGTTGGTATCGATTTCCAAATTCATAATCAAACAATCTGTTGCTATAATTTTCATATTGTAATTGGAAATTCCGAGTATAATCTTTTGAAAAATCATTAAATTTAGCATTTAAACGTAAATCCGCTTTCCACCAAGGATCATAGTTAACTCCTGTATTACGATATGGGAGTCCTGAATTAGGAAACAATTCTCCGCGATCTACATTATTGGTAACAGCTACATTTCCAAATCCACCATTTTTGAATCGATCTTCATAAACAGGAGTTACCGCATTGTTTTTATAATTTGCATAACCTAAATTAATATTATAATTTAAAATTGGAGATACTTTCCACATCTCCAATTGAGCAGCTTGTCCCGTTTTTTCATACATATCAAAACGAAACTTATACCCATTTGCTAAAAACAAACTATTGGGATAGGAATCTGACCATTGGTATGAGTTTTGCCAAAACCAACCTTGTGTATTGTTTTTACCAAATTGAGTCGTGACCCCGTTCCCTGACTCTGAGTTATATAGAAAGGGTAACATGAAAAGTGTTGTACCCCCAACTTTATACGACACCCATTGTGCAACAACCGTTCTGTCATCATGAATCACGATACGTTTAGCTTGGAAAGATTCATGAGGTAGTTCTGCATTACAAGCAGTGAAGTAACCCATTTCTAAGAGATAACGTTTCTCATCTAAACGTTTGATCTTTTGGCCAATAAAATGTGAAGGGAACATACTCAATTTAGAATTATAAACAATACCTTGGTTTAATTTAAGATCATAAATCATACGATCTCCAATTACCTTGGCATTTCCATCTTTGTATTCGACTCCACCTTCTGCATAAATTTCTTGCCTGCTTGCATCAATCGAAACGGAATCTGCAATCAATTCCCCAGCTTTGATTTTCACGCGAACCTTCCCTCTTAAAACAAGGACTCCTCCTTTTGTTTTATCAATATTCATTAGCTGGCCTTCTGCTGCGTTTTGAATTTGAATGGGAGGAGCTTTTTTGGGTTGGGAACTGAGTAAAGACTCAGGTGTTAACGGTGGTTCTTCTTCTGGAACAAGTGCTTCACGCAATCGTTCCCGTTTGCTATAGATTGTACCGGAAGGATTTAGACCTAAATTACGAAGGTTGTCTTCGACTTCTCTATCTGTCATTGAATCAACAGACTTACGAACGAGTCCCCGCTGTATTTGTGCTGATGTTTGTTTTCTTTCTTCTTCTTGTTGGTTTTTTGTAGGGATCGATTGGTCTGGGAATAGTAATTTTAAGCCATTGGTATCCTGTGCCAGAATTTCCATTCCGATAAGAAAACCACAAAATAGTATGAGAAAATGAATGGATTTTTGCACAGCGGGCTTTGGAAGTATAGAACGAGAGTTTTACCCCTATCGAAAAAATCAATGGAAAACCAGGTAGAAATTCGAGACGGAATCTCGTAAAATCGCTGAAAAAGAGGTTGCGTAAGGATCCGATGAATGGACATAATCAAATGGCTCGAATCCCTTGAGCATAGGTGAGTTTTGAATGGCGAAAACCTACTCTGGAGAACGAATCCCCGGAACACTTCGGTACACTCTCAAAATCAGAGAGGGGAATGAAGAACATATTGTCCAAGTCCCAGAGCCTTCCATCCAAATCCTGACGGATGGATTTGGTCCAGAAGAAAGTGCGAATCGTTTGGCACTTGCGATCCTCCTTGATTTTTCAAAGAACCCTCAAATTTCATTTGCCCATTACAAAGATTTTAATTTTTTCTTAGCAGGACTTTTATCAGAAGATAATTGGTTATTACATTCGAATCGAATTCATTTGTTTTTTAAACTTTTAGAAAACCCTAGCTTCGAAAAAAAACCAATCTTATCAGGGAATCTTTAATTTCAATTTATACAGGTTTGACAATTGGTAATGTGAACACCCAAGAGGAATTGGTTTCATCACGTAACAAACTACCTTTGTGTTCGGCGATGATACTCCTTGTCACATCCAATGAGTTCATTTGAGAAATACCCATCATCAAATCCTCTCCCCCATTGTCTTGGATTCGGATTTGCACAAATTCATTCCCATCCCTTTCATCCACTGACAGATTAACAGAGATCTTTCTACCAATTGAATCTTCTCTTGTATTGACACGAAGCCTTGCATCTTGGATCAAGTTGAGTAAAACTTGTTTGATTTTTTGCGGTTGGCAATAGACATGAGGAACATCTCCCATTTCCAATTCACATTGGATCCCTTCTTTTAAAAAGTATTGGTGGAGAAAAGAGCGAGTGTCATTTAAGATACTCACTAGATTCGAGTATGTCCACTGAGAACTTGTGGATTGAGAATAAGATACTAAATTTTTAACAATTTTTGCAATTCTTTCTGATTCTTCCGTGATTTTGACTGCTTTTTCTTTGAGGGTTTGATTTGCAGTTTTTTTTGCTTCTAAAGCAATAAGATCAGCGAGGTTAAGAATGGATGTGAGCGGATTATTGATTTCATGTGAGATTCCTGAAGCAACAAGTGCGATGGTTTCCCATTTTTGGTTTTCTGCTAAACGACTTTCCACTACACGGATATGTTTTTGTACTTGTGATTTATAAATTGCCATTTCCACAGAGATATAAAGATCTCTACTATTGAATGGTTTGATGAGGTAACCAAAGGGTTCCGTGGTTTTTGCTCGATTGATCGTGGCTTCATCCGAATAAGCTGTGAGGTAAATGACTGGAATTTCTTTTGTTCGTTTGATTCTACCAGCAATCTCAATTCCATCCATAGGACCATTTAACATGATATCCATAAGCACCAAATCAAAGTGTTCGGACTCTATTTGGTCAATGGCATCATTTGCTTCAGAAACATAAATGGCATTGTATCCATATTGTTTCAATGTAGAACAAATATTAATCGCAATGATCCTCTCGTCTTCTACAACGAGGATTTTTTTTACATCTGTTTCTTTTTCATTTCCCACAATTGATGTCATTGTTTTACACAACCAGTTCTCACTATCAAACAGAATAATTTCCGTTTGTCAACAGAATCCGGACAACAAATCTCTGTATTGTGGAAGAGGAATTGAATGAAGCCCAAAAGCAGGTGGTTTTAGCGCCACGTGGACCTGTTTTAGTGATCGCAGGTGCAGGAACAGGAAAAACGAAAACTTTAGTTCATAAACTTGCCCATTTGGTCAAAAATGGTACTAATCCTGAATCCATTCTTCTCCTGACTTTCACAAGGCGTGCTGCCAAAGAAATGTTAGGAAGGGCTTCTCGAATTTTAGACAATCGAATGATGTCTGTTCGAGGAGGAACGTTTCATTCATTTTGTCATTTGTTCCTGCGAAAATATGCAAATGCGATTCCAATAGATTCAAATTTTACAATATTAGATGAAGAAGATACCATTGGTTTTGTTGGTATGGCAAGAGACCAAGTGGTCACAAATGCCACTAAAGTTAGGTTTCCCAAAAAAGAAACACTTGCAGAGATTTTTTCAACTTGTTTTAACTTACAAGTTTCTCTCGAAAAATACTTACAAAAAGAATACCCAATGTTTCTAGGAATTACTAAAGAAATCCAAGAAATTAAAACAAAATTTACTGATCTCAAATTAAAACACAATTCTTTAGACTTCGATGATTTATTAGATTTTACGAGAAAGTTGTTAATGACTGACGAATCGATTCGAGACCGAATGTCATCAATTTATGAATACATATTGGTTGATGAATACCAAGATACAAATCGTATCCAGGCACATATAGCTTGTTTATTGGCAAGTAAACACCAAAACATACTGGTTGTGGGAGATGATGCACAGTGTATTTATGGGTTTAGGGGGGCAAATGTTCATAATATGTTGGATTTTCCCAAAATTTTTCCCAGTTCTACTTCCATTCAACTAACAGAAAACTATCGGAGTGTGCAACCGATTTTAAACTTTGCAAATGCAGTTCTAGAAAATAGCACTGAAAATTACAAAAAATATCTAATCTCACCTTACAAAAAAAAAGCACAATTACCTTATCTTTTACAAATAGAATCTTTGGAAGAGGAAGCAGATTGGATCAGTAACCAAATATTGGAATTGTATGAAGAAGGGATTGCCTTTTCTGAAATGGCTGTGCTTTTTCGTGCGGGTTATTCATCCCACCTACTCGAAGTACATTTGAATGCTAAGAAAATACCATATAAAAAATATGGAGGGAGGAAGTTTTTTGATTTAGCACATGTAAAAGATATCTTAGCTTATCTCAAAGTGATTGAAAATCATAAAGATATTCTGTCTTGGAATCGAATTTTATTATTAGAAAATCAAATAGGTAAAAAGTATTCACAAGTTTTATATAAAAAATTAGAATCAATTTTTTTCCATTGGAGAGAAGATTCCAATTTCTTTTTAGGATTACCTGAAGCGACAAAAGATTCTTTTACAAAGTTAATGGAATGTTTAGATTCCCTCTCACCAATATCTCAATCGACCAATCAAATATTAGAAAAAGTATTATCACATTATTCCTCCGTTCTGGAATTGAATTATGATGATGCGGACAAAAGAAAACAAGACCTAGAGGCTCTTATCCTATTGTCAAAACAAGAATCAAACTTATCTGATTATTTATCCAATTTGATTTTAAACCCGGTGGATGGAAAGGAATTAGGGAATCATAATGATGAAAACGATGAGTTTATCACTTTGTCAACAATCCATTCGGCAAAGGGATTGGAATGGAGGTATGTGTTTACGATGCAAGTTGTAGAAGGAAACCTACCCCACAGTAGGATTCGTACAACTGAAGAATTAGAAGAAGAAAGGCGATTGTTTTACGTTGCCATTACTCGAGCAAAGGATGTCTTATATTTAACCAATCCATCTTTTAACGACAAAAATAGATTTACTCCTGTTAGTCGGTTTGTTTCCGATTTACCCAAGGATAAAGAATTGTTTCAAATTTTAGAGGCAAAAAAACAGGAAAATTCCAAAGAAAATCTAAATAATAAGGCAAATCCCTCTTCAAACGATCCCTTCCAAAATATTCAAAACTACTTTTTGAATTGATTTTTACCAAATCATCCTAGAAAATTCTAATCATTGGGGGATTTATGAAGAATCACTATTTTACCATTATTTTCAGTTCTTTTTCGTTATTATTATTTGTCACTTGTGCATCCAACGATCCAAAAGATACAGCCGATTCAAAAAACCAAGATCCAAAGTCAAATTCTAGAAGTGCGAATTTAGAAGACCCTGAGAAAAGTGGAAAAAAATTTGGTTGTATTGAAGGAAATTGTGTTAACGGTGTTGGCAAATATGTTTATGAAAATGGCGATATTTACTCAGGATCTTTTAAAAATGATTTAAGAGATGGAACTGGTAGTTTTGTTTACGCAGATGGCGAAAAGTTTAGCGGAACTTATGTGGAAGATAAAAAACAAGGCCCTGGTGAATATAATTTCAAAAACGGGGACAAGTATGTTGGTGAATTTCAAAATGGTCAAATCAACGGAAAAGGAACGTATAGTTTCAAAGATGGCAAATCCGTTTCAGGTGATTTTACCTCCGATGGCCAAGAAGGGATCGGAGTTCTCATTGATGATGGAAAATCAAGAAATTGTAAAATCTCTGGTAGAAAATTATTATGTGAATGAATTCATTCACAAGTTGCAGTTTGGTTTTTTACCTGATTGCATTGCAGTTTCATACAAAGCCATAGCCTTTGGCATGGCTTCATTCAGTTGGCGAATTCTAGTTTCATCTGAAGGGTGAGTAGATAAAAGTTCATTCGGTTTACCACTCCCCAATGCACTCATATTCTTCCAAAGATTGACACTTTCTCTCGGATCAAAACCAGACTTTGCCATAATCTCTAATCCAATCAAATCAGCTTCTGACTCATGTTGTCTTGAAAACGGTAACAAAACACCGAATTTTGCACCCATGCCTAGGGCACCTGCTACAGTTGGTTTTCCTAATGTTTCTAAAATTTTAACGGAACCTGTGGTCAATTGGTTTTGAGAAACTCTTTCATTTCCATGCCTTGCAATTACATGACCTATTTCATGCCCAATTACGGCTGCTAGTTGGTCTTTGTTTTTGGCTACAGAAAACATCCCTGTATACACTCCGATTTTTCCACCAGGTAATGCAAAGGCATTGGGTGTATTGTCTCTAAAAACAACTACTTCCCACTGATCCACTCCTGTTGTATCAGTGGTAACCACAAGCTGATTCTCGACAATACATTTTACATAAGTATTTGTATTGGATCTAGTATCAATGGGTGTTTTGGATTTCATTTCATAAAAAGCCTGAGTACCCATTTCATTCATCTCGGAGTCATCAACTAATGTAATTTGTCTTCTACCTGTTGGAGAAGTATTACATTGGAGAAAGAACAGAATAATGGATAAAAAAGTATAAAATCGTTTCATTGATTTTCCTTATTATAAAATTGATCTAAGAATGGAATGATTTCAGGAAAAGGAATTGGTTTTGATAACCAATACCCTTGGATTTCATCACAATCATATGACTTTAAGAGTTCCAATTGCTCTAACTCTTCGACACCTTCTGCTACGACCGAATAACCCAAGTCATGTGCCATATTAATGATTGATATGAGTAAAAAACTTTCTTTCGAGCCAACATGAACATTGTTTAAAAAAGATTTGTCGATTTTTAAAATTGAAAGTGGAAGTTTTTCTAAATATGATAAAGATGAAAATCCAGTTCCGAAATCGTCTAAAGCGACCTTGACACCGATATCAATCAAATTAGAAAGAATCGGTACCGTTTCGGTTAAGTTTTTCATTGCAAGACTTTCTGTGATTTCAACCTGAAGAGATGTATATGGAATATTTCTTTCTTTGTGTAAGTCAACAATCCAATGGAAAATGTTCTGATCAAAAAACACTTGAGGACTTAAGTTTACAGCGATCGAAATTTGTTTTCCCTTTTTGATTTGCACTTCTTCAATCACATTCGCAGTTTGTTCTAGTACAAACCGTGTGATGGGAACAATAAGACCAGAATCTTCTGCGAGGGGAATGAATTCTGCTGGAGAGACCATTCCCCTTTGTGGGTGCCTCCACCGAACCAGTGCTTCCCAATGGCCTATTCGATTGGTTTTTAAATCCAAAATCGGCTGGTAATAAACAGATATTTCATTATGATTGAGTGCTTTTTTGAGATCGTTTTGGATTTCAAGTTGGAAATGGATTTTTTCCTGCATTGCTTGGTTGAAAACTGATACTGTCCCTACTTTTTGCGATTTTGCATGGAACATCGCAATTTCTGCATTTCGTAACAATACATCCGCTTCTTTCCCACCGAGTCCAAATGCAGAAATTCCACAAGAAGCCGTTAAATAAATTTCGTAACCACCGATGGGAATTGGATCTCCCACATATTCGAGCAGACGATATGCGTAATCAACAGCTTCTTCGATTGAGAGCAAATGATTTAAGAGAATTGAGAAATTATCTGCTCCTAATCTTGTGATGATTGCATCTTTGTCAGAAAATTGTTTTAACCTTTGCGAAAAGATGATGAGGATATTATCACCAGCTTCATTGCCGATGGAGTGATTAATACGTTTGAAATTATCGATATTGATACAAAAAAGAATGGGATACCCATCTTGTTTGATATTGTAGGCAAATATTTTTTGTTCTATTCTTGCTAAGTATAAGGCTCGGTTCGGTAACCCAGTTAAGCTGTCATAAAAAGCATCGTGAGTGAGTTGTTCTTCTGCTAATTTTCGATCGGTGATATCATGGTGGATTGCAATATATTGAAATACGGATCCATCATGCCCAATAAATGGTACGATGGTCGTATCAACCCAAAATACGGTGCCATCTTTTTTAGTATTGAGTATTTCACCCCGCCAAACATTACCTTTATGTATGGTTTCCCAAATTTTAGCCCATTCTTCTTTTGTTTTGTTTTGGCATTTTAAAATTCGATGATTTTGTCCAAGTAATTCCGAAACTTGAAAACCTGTTCCTTTTGCAAAGGCATCATTCACATAGGTGATGATTCCATTTGCATCGGTAATCGAAACAATATTTGCTTGGTCTAAAGCAAACTTTTGCAATTGGATCTCTTTTAACGATTGGTATAAAAATGTTTCTGTGGTGTTTTTTTCCTTTCTGAAAACAAGTTCCCTTCTTTCTCTTTCTAAAACTTCTGCTAGTCTAAGAAGTGTTTTACGGTCGATAATATCATTCACACCCGATTTCATATACTGCAGGTTTTTGTGAAAGTTTTCTTCGTCACTGATTAAGATCACTGGGATATCTAAGTCTTTTTCCTTTAAGAATTTCAAATATAATGAAATTTCTAAATGAAAGGGTTTTCTTGTACTACAAAGGATGGCGTCCCAATCTTCTTCTAAGACTGTCGATTCAAATGAACCAAATGACTCCACTACTTTGTATAAAGGGCTAAGACCATTAGCCTTCATTTCACGAACAATATCAAAAACGCTATTGGAATCGTTTTCTAGAATTAATACACTGATTGGACTGCCCATTTTAAATGCCGAAAGCGGCGGATCTCTCCGATTATCATGGGGAAAAATCTGAAAATCTCAACCTAAAAATGATTCGAATTTTATATGAAATTTCGTCGTATGGAGTGTGCATCCGAAGGTTTTTGAAACAAGTTACATCCGAAAAGAGCATTTAGAACACGAGTTGCGAAGGTTACTCCTGGATATGAGTGATTTGGAGTACAAAAATTTAAATGACTACGACAAAGGTGGGTTTGATGGATTCAACCAAGCGATCACATTAGTTTTGAAAAAATTGCAAAACTAGGGTTTTTTCTAGTAGAATGGATATCCGATTTCAGTCGGGAATCAATTCTACAAAAATTCTTTACAAAAATTGTGTAAAAACAGATAGTATACGTGCCAGTAGGAAGTTCAATGAATTTCACAACAAAACAAGTTAAAAATCATACAGTTGTTACTCTAGAGGGATCCCTCGACATTTATTCTGCACCAGCACTTAAAAAAGAGCTCCATAAAATTATTGATGATGGAGCCGAATCAGTTGCAATTGATATGATCAATATCAAATTATTGGATTCATCTGGGATTGCTTTACTCGCCAATTTACAAAAGAAACTGAAATCGGAAGAAGGTCAGTTTTTCCTTTTGAATGTCAGCCAAGATGTTATGGTCATCTTAAAACTATCCAGTTTGGATAAGTTTTTTACCATTTTAGGTGGAGAAGGAGAACTCCCTTAATTCACTGAAACATTCATTGATTCTTTCAGAGCCGAAAGAATTTCACTTCGGCTCTAGAAATTGGATTTTCTGAATCCTTCGATAAAATCCAATCCCCTCCCTGATTTTGAAACCATTTTGAAGACTCACCAGTCACACCAACGTTAGTCCCGATTTTAACTTTCCCTTTTTTAAGATTTGTGGATTGTACCGATACGATCAGGTCATAAGGTAAATTCAAACCAAAAGTTCCAAGTTTCAAACTCGCAAGATTCCCTTCGATTTGGATTTCATCACAAACAACTTCTCGACCATCTCTTAGTTTTACTTTGAGTTTGATGGGTAGATTAGATTCTTCTTTTTTGGTAATGTTCTGAGTTGGTCCATTTATTTTTTTATCTGTGGCAAGCGGTGTTTCAGCAACAAGTGGGATTTTTTCTTCTGAAACAACGGCAGCTAAATTCTTAGTTTCTACTTTTGAATCCTCTAATGAAACTTTGATTTCTTCTTTGATTTGATTCAGTTCTTTTGTTTCTTCTTGTGATAAATTTGAAGTTGTTTCTGTTTTTAATATTTTTTCAATGATTACTGGTTTTAAAACTAAATTTTTACCTTCTTCAATATTTTCAGCTGCTTTTGCATCACCTAACTTAGTTGCCTCTTCCTTTGAAAACGCAACAAGGGATTTATTTTCTTGGTAAAAATTACCGATCAGTAATAAACGTCGATTCGCTCTAATCGCAACGTCTTTGTTTTCCTTTTGTTTGACTAATTGTATGTATTCTTTCACTGCATTGGAAGTTTTTCCAAGTTCTTCCATTGATCTTGCTTTGATGTAAGATTGGTCGTTTGTAAGAACTGGTAAACTTTCCAATGCTTTTAAAGTTTCTTCATAATCACCACTCTGAAATAGAGAGTAAGCTAGTTCCTCTGGGGATTTCTTTTTAGATTTTAATTCGTTTTTCTTTTTTTGACCATCTTCTATAAAACTAATTAAAAGGGATGCATTCTCGGCATAATGAGATCCGGGAAACAAATCAATTGTTTTGTTTAATTTTACATATGCCTTTTCTCGTTCTCCCATCATCACTAAACAATACCCATGGTGTAACAAAGTAAATGCCATCTCATCCGATAATGTAGCTGTGATTGATTCTTCTAGTTCTTGGTATTTTTTAGAAGCAATCGGATACTTCCTTGTCCTTTCCATATAAAAAGCAAATTGTAAACGTATAATTGTTTTTTGTTGTTCCTCTAGTTCTAGTGGAGACTTTAGATTGAGAAAACGAACTGAATTGATCACAGAAAGACCAAAGCGGTCTTTCCAACTCATTTTTAAATCCAAACCTTCCGTTTCAGAGTTCATAATCCCTGATTCTAAGATATTCACCTTAACTTCAGACATGTAGTCATCTTTTGACAAAAACATTTGTTTTAATCTTTCACGTAAGGTTTGTGAAGAAAGTTCATAATTCATGAGTTGATCTCTTAAGATACCAAATCGTAATTCTTGTAACTTCACACTTACGATGGCCTCAGATGCCATTGCAAAGAATAAAAATAGAATTCCAAATAAGGAGAAAAAGAAAAACTTTTTCATTCTGGTACGTCAAGGACAAGCATTGTGACATCATCCTTATATTCTTCATGTTTTTCATCGAGTAAAGCCATTGCTTTCTCAACGATTTCAGCATTTGTTAAATGGATATTCTCTAATACAATTTCCGTAAAACGTTCTAAACCAAATAAACCACCTTCTTTGATTGGCGTTTCCACAACCCCGTCTGTATATAGGATGATTTTATCTCCTGGTTCAACAGGAAAGGATTCAAGAGAATATTGAATATCATCACCCATTCCTAAAGGTGGACCAGAACTATCGATAAATCGAACTTCTTTCGTTGAGGGTCGTATGATGAAGGGTGCGTTATGGCCCGCATTTACAAATTTAACTACACCTGGTTCATCAAAAACGACGAAAACGCCAGTAGCAAAAAAGGAAGCCTGTAAACGATTGGCAATTACCTCACCTAATGAATTGATCGCATGAATAGGTGCCGGGTTTTCTTTCATAATGGATTGTAAAGACATTGCCATAACAACTGTTACTAGAGCCGCTGAAACTCCATGCCCAGAAGCATCTGCCAAAAAGAATCCATAAAAATTTTGTTCAGGAACTTGAAAGTATTGGTATAAATCGCCAGATACTTCTCGCATTGGACGATATAATTTTCCGATATTAAATTTTTTAAACTTCTTAACTGAAGGTAAAAACAATTCTTGAACTTCTTTTCCAATTTGAAGTTCTTGGTTGATTTCCTGGTTTAAGCGCGTAATCGTTGTTACTTTATTTTGAATCTCTTCTGCCATTTGGTTAAAGGACTTACCTAAACTGTCTAGTTCATCATCACTTTTGAATTTCCAATTGACTCTTGCTTCTAAATTTCCTGTCGCCATGTCTTTTGAAGCAACTTCCAAATCACCCACTCGTTTGAAAATCGCACGATACACAAGGATTGCAAAAATTATATGAAACAATACTCCCCAGATCACAGCATACCCTACTTGGATATAAAGTTGTTTCAAACGATCTTGGATGGAGGAAATATTAAAATGTGTATATAAAAAGACTTCCATTCCATCTGCAAGTTGGATGGGCAAAAGAAAATTCACAGTAAAATCGGATTCATTCAAATCAAGGCTATACCGTGCTTTGAACAAATTCCCTTCTTTATCGGAAGATACTTCTTTCGTTTTTTTGAGTACCGATTCTGGAATGGTTTTGGATTCTGATCCTGAATTTGTTTCGGGTTCAGTATGGATGATATTTCCTTCCGAATCAAAAATAGAAAATTGCAAAATTTCATAGAGTTTTAAAGTTTTTCGAAAAACTTCGAAACTTTCGTCTCTTTGTTTTGTTAGCCCAATCGATTGAATGTCTGTTAGGATCGTATTTGCTAAATTTTCAGATTGGAATTGGAAGTTTTTTAGGAGCAAATCCGACTGATTTTCGAAGATCATCACAGTAAAAAAGATGATATTTAGGAAAGCTAAGAGAGAATAAAAGAGTCCAATCTTAAAGCGTAAGGAATTCGTCGTTTTGATTTTGCTTTTGTTCACGGCAATTACTAGTATTGTCGATAATTAAGTGATAGAAATCTATCACAAAATTGAGAATTTCCATTGGTTTTAAAGTTCCACATAATAAAGATTCGTGAGTTTTGCCTGACTCTACTCCTCCTGGGATGGGTATTACCGGGGTCTATTCTCCAAGCGGACAAAATTCGATTAAAATCGGGGGAAGTACTCAATGGAAAAGTACAGAATGTGACCCCTACACACGTAGAATGGATGGACCAAGGGAAACGATATAAGTTTCCAAACGAAGATGTGATAGGCATTGATGTGGGATATGATGGATTGCCAGCTTGTGCCGATTACAAAACGTTTGGAGTCGAAGATTGCGACCTCATCTTAACTAGGCTTACTAAAACAAATGCTAGTTTTTCGAAAAAAAGCAGTCCATTGGAATTGGAAACAATTCCTATAAAAAAAATAACTACTTTAAAAATAAAAAAAGAATCTGGGTTACCTGTAGATCGTTACATCCAATTTGGGGCCAAAGGAAAGTGGAACTTTGTAGGTAAAGAAATCATTGGAATTTATAAATCGATAGATCGCGGTAAAATGTTAATTGAAACCGATGAAAAAAAATTAGAAACGGCAGACGTTTTGGATTTTGAGTCGTTCGAATACCAAAACAAATCTGTCATTGCCAAAGTGATCAAAGAAGAAACTCCGAAAGTGATTCCAGGATTTGCCTCTGTCTCTGAAAAAAAATATGGAAAAGCTGCTTTATTATTTGGAACAGCACTTGTTTCAGGGATCGGAATGGCATATGAGTACAATATGTCCGTAAAGGCGATCAATCAAGATATCGAATACATCCCAACGGGTGATGGTCGAGTTTTTTTATTTTCTAATACTTTGGGTAATGATCGTTATGATTTCCACAGACAACGATTTACAATATATGCAGCAATTTTTGCAACTGTGCTTACTTATAGTTTTATCGATAGTTTTTATTTAGGACAAAGGGATTCTAATAAAGAAGGATCACAAGCTGTTTATTTAAAACCAATCATTGATTTCAAACCAAATGCAAATTTGTACTATAACATTCCTTCATTTCAGAAACCAAATGAATTTATGTCTTACGGATTCAGTTTTGAATCCAAGTTTTGAAAATATAACTAAACATTTACTTTTCTTAAAAATAGATTTTTTAAATTTTGTTTGAATCTTAAAAAATTCCATTGTAGTAAAAATGAAAAAGGAATTGAGTTAAGTTCACACATCACTCCACAATTCCCTTCTTCATTCTCCCGACTCCATAATATTTTTCCATTCAGTCCAGAAAAACAGTTTAGACCTAACCATAAGTCAAATCTTGCTTCAGTATCTTTTGGATAGTTTTGAGAAGTAGGAAGGTAAAACAAGTTTGCCTTAATATGAAAAATTGCTGAATTTTCTTCTTTTTCCTTGATATGCATATCAACCGAACTAAAGAGAGGGACGGCGAGCATTCGGTCACGAAAAAAATATGGATTCAATATCCCCGCAAAGAAAAACATCAAAGCAAGGACAATTGGATACATCACAAATAATGCAAAATAGTCTTGTATAACAAGGTCAGGAAACTTATGACTAATCCAATCCGGCGCTTCATTTAACAAATAAATCGATAGGACACCTGGAATTAAAAAGAAAGTTGTAAGGATTGTATGGCGCAAATTTGGGTATTGGAACAAACGAATTCCTGAAGTGGAAATATGTTTTTGAACATTTTGAATCCAACCTTCATGCCGATTGTGTCTGCTTAAAATTTCATATTCTTCCATGCTCATATCCATTAATTTTAAGATATGTCCAGGTACAAGGATTCTTGATTTAGCAATGATGATTTCTAAGAAAAAGAATAAAAATAAGATACAAATTGGTAAAATCACAAGTAAGTCAATTTCTTGAAATAGAGAAAGATTGTATAAACCATGAAAGAACACACAAATCATTAAACCGTAAAAAAGTTTTCCCCATTTGAAAAGTGGGTTCTTATGGAAAAGAAACATCATCGTGAAAGCTCCCACCAAACCACCGTTCATCATATGAATGGGGAGTGCTGTGATAGAACGCAAAACTTGGGACCACAAACCAGTGTTGATATAATACAAAATGTTTTCGACTAGGCCAAATCCTCCACCAAGTACTAAACCATAAAAAATTCCATCCGTAACAGTGAATTCATCTTGATTTTTACTAAAGAAAAGATAAATGCCCAGTAGTTTTGCAAATTCTTCTACAAATGAAGAAAGGAAAAACGAATTCCAAATTGGCCCACCATTTGGCACTAGTTGTAATAAGATTGCCTGTAAACCGATCGCAATCCCTGCACTAAATAAAGAAAAGGCAAGAGCCGTGTATTGCAAAAATCCTTCGGTAAATCGGTAAAAATGAAAACGATAAAATGCATAATAAAATGCTAAGGTCGCAAGATTAATGAAAAAAATGACCAGACTTGGGATTGAAATTTGTATGGACATTTACTTTTATTAACGACAGTTTAGTTTCAAAAAATGAATCAAAATAACAATTCCTTCTCAAACCAATTGCTTCACCGCTTTTCGTAGACCCTCGATGGTCAATGGAAACATAGGAACCACATCTTCAATTGCTTCTATTGTCGGTGCACCCCAAAATCGTTTTGGTTCAGGGTTTAGCCATACGGAATCTGGGAAATATCCA
The DNA here is from genome assembly GCF_004769525.1 of Leptospira bouyouniensis. Classification (NCBI taxonomy): domain Bacteria; kingdom Pseudomonadati; phylum Spirochaetota; class Leptospiria; order Leptospirales; family Leptospiraceae; genus Leptospira; species Leptospira bouyouniensis. The sequence continues at coordinate 276,367 of NZ_RQFT01000011.1, forward strand.
ACAAGTTCCTTTAAACATTCCAATCCACTTTTAGCTTTTTTTTCTTTCTCTTCTTTCGTATGTGAATGATACGCATAAACGTTGTAAGGTGTTCCCATCAATTCATAAGGAGCCATATAAGCATCTCCTACAAAAATGAGCTTTGTATTTTTCCTATATTTTTCTTCGAAGTGTTTGAGTGAGATTCTAGATTGAAACTCATGGTTTGCATATAAGTATTCATGAAAGATATTGTGGAAAAAATAATTATGAACTTCTTTAAAATGGTATAAACCCCTACTGGCACTAAAAAGTTTACTGACTCGATCAGAGTGTGGTGTCATACTCCCACCAATGTCCATAATGAGAACGAGTCGAAGTGAGTTTTTCCTTTCTCTTTCTTCTACCAATTCAATTTCCCCACCATTTTCGCAGGTTTTATCGATCGTTTTGTCTACATGGAGTTCTCGTTTCCCTTCTTTCTTTAAAAAACGGAGTTCTTTCAGAGCCAACTGGATGGACCTTGTATCAAGGATCTCATCTTCCCTGTAAGCCTTGTATTTCCTTTCGTTCCAAAGGCTAACTCCAGATCGATTCCCTTCCCCTTCCGTATTCCCCCCAATAGAAATACCATTTGGATTAAAACCGGAATTTCCAAAAGGACTGGTCCCTGAAGTTCCGACCCATTTACTCCCTCCATCATGCCTTTCCTTCTGTTCTGCTAGGCGTTTTTTTAATTCCTCAATTACCTCATCCATACTCAAATGGGGAGCATTTTGTTTTTGTTCCTCAGAAAGGTGTTTGGGAATATTTTCCTCCAACCATTCAAAAAGAAGATCGCGGAATTCAATCCGTTGTTCTTTCCAACTGCCAAAAGTTTTTCCAAACGCAATGTCATAAGGATCATAGTGTTTTAAGTCTTTTGCAAAATTGAGCCTTCCCACTCGGTACAACTGATCCAGCGAGATATAACCTTTGGGGTCAGTGAGTTTTCGAATGCTTTCTAAAAATGCGATGAGTTCCCCTGTTGAACAAGGAACTGTTTCCTTTCGCAGATTGTAGAAAAAATCGAGGAACATATTAGTTTAAGTACACTCTGTAATCATCTTCCGATTTGAATAAGGTCCCGGCAAATGGGATTTTATTCGATTCTAATGTTTCCCCAGAAACGAGTAAAACTTGGATCCAATCCAGTAACTCACTGGTAGAAGGTTTTTTGCGTAGGCTTTCTATTTTTCGGATCGAATAAAACATTGCGAGTGCCTTTTCCATAAATTCAGTTTCAATGGAGGGATAATGTGCCTTGATGATCTCCTTCATAGATTCCCTTTTTGGAAATTCAATGTAGTGAAAGATACAACGCCTTAAAAATGCGTCTGGCAATTCTTTTTCATTATTGGAAGTGATGATGACAATAGGACGTTCTTTTGCAACAATATGCTCTTTTGTTTCTGGGATAAAAAATTCCATTTTATCCAATTCAAGGAGTAAATCGTTCGGAAATTCAATGTCGGCTTTGTCAATTTCATCGATGAGGACTACCGATTTGTTCGGTTCGAGGAAGGCTTCACCGAGCGCTCCTAAACGAATGTAATTTTTCACGTTTCTGACTCGGTTCATGGCTTCCTCTTCCGGAAACCGCGAGTCATTCAATCGGGAAACCGCATCATAAAAATACAATCCTTCTTTGGCAAGGCTTGTAGACTTGATGTGCCAACGGTAAAAGGGAAGGTTTTTTGTTTCGGCAAGGAAACTTGCAAGGAGGGTTTTGCCCGTTCCGGGTTCCCCTTTCAAAAGGAGCGGACGTTTTGTGATCTCTGCCACTTGTACTGCTTCTTTTAAGTCTTCGGATAGGATATAATCTGCCATGTTCTTCCCTTTTGGACTCCAATCTTTTTCGAAAAACGGGGGAATCTACTAAAAATTGCTTTTTGAAAGAAACTTCTGTTCCTATATTGAGAAATTGGAACGATAGTAAACATATATGGGTGATTTCGATAATACAAAGCGGGCCATTGGCGTTGGAAAACTGGACGATTCTCAAAGAAAGGATATGTTCAATAAGTTTAAGAGCGCAGGTGGAGAAGTCATCAAAGAGAAAACTCCTCCAAAAGAAGACGATAGCAAAAGAAATCGTCCAGAACCAAAGGTCAGACAAAGCACTGTTTCGCGTGGTGGTGACGAAGGTCGCACTGGTAGTCGAGGTGGCAGTGCTTCCTCTGGAGGAAATCCTTCCAAACAAGATTCAAATTCTTATAAGTCTCAAGCAGATTCAAAAGCCCAATACGAAAAAGAGATCAGTAGTTTCGGTGCACGTTTTTCCATAAAACTCAAATGTTGGTTAGCCAGAGTTACATCATTTGGTTCGAGTGACCTCACACCAAAATTTATGCACGATTTTTCAATTCGTGGTAAACAAGCACTCATTGAATTACAATACAGTGGAAACGAATTACTAGCAAATCAACAATATTCACCTCAGCTAAGTAAGGCGCTTGATCGTATCAACCCATTACTCGTTGAACTTTTAGCGATGGGTCAAAAATTGTATAACGGACCAGAGCTAACTGATATAACAGAACCAATTATGACAGCACCTGAATCACCAGTTGCCATCGAAAGGGTAAAGAATCAATTTTATTCCCTCTTCAAAAGGATGTATATCCTCTACCCTTACCAAGAAACATTAAAAAAATCTTTCTCCCAAGCCTATGACGAATTACAAAAGTTAGAAGGAAAACCTTCTCTCATTTATGCCAATAAAAAACGAAAAGTATTACAAGAAATCGACACTTTGTTTGATGGATTTTTTGATAGATTGTATTTGGTTGTTTTAAGGGCAGAAAACAAAAACATTCCACTTATTTCTCGTTATATGGAAAATCTCTTGGGAATCACTCAGGAAGAAAAACCTGGTCAAAGAAAATCAGGTGAAAATGTTCCAGGTGGAAAACCAGTCGAAACGAAAGAAGAAAGAGATGCGGAAGCATCAGCTAAAGAAGATGAGAAAAAAGAAGAGGAAGAAGTTCCTCTATCGAAAGAACAAGCCTATGGTCTGCGTCTTATGCAGATGTATTCCATTCCCAAATTACGCAAAAAATTTGATCCGAAAAACGAATACTTAAATATTCCAGATTCAGACAAAGCCCTACTTGCTCTTTTTTATTTTTATGAATTTGACGATGAATATTCTTTTGTGATGACCACCAAAAAAATCGATATCAAACCTGGATCGATTAACGGAGTAAAGGTGGATTACCGACAAAAAATGTTAGATATCTATGAAAGCACACGCACGATAATAGATCAATTTCGAATTTACCACGATATTCTACGAGAGTTAGAAAAACATAAAGCCAATCCAGGTGCAAATTATATTGAAGCTTCAAAAAAGTTAACTGGAATAGAACAAAAACGAACTGGTCAATCCCGTACTGTTCGTATGGCAATCAAAGAATTTAGCTTAAAGTCACGTGATTCCTTACTCACTCTTATTAAAGATATGAAGGGTAAAAAAGAAATTGTCGCGAACATGAATGATATTTTGACTTTGGATTCGATGGAGTCGAGAAAAAGGCTCAATAAAAAACCAGTCAAACAGTGCATTATGGAATCTTATTGTTATCTGCTTGCTCTACATGACCGGATCGAAACTGGTGATTTGTTTGGTGGACTTGTGGAACTCACTCCTGAACAAATGAAATCCTCTTTTGGAGTGGATACGGAAACCGCAAAAGAGACAGGATCACCCGATGCGAGTGATTTAGAAAATGAAACCCAAGCAGAAGGGAATCAAACAAACATAGAATCCAAAGATCAGGAAACAAACGCAACGCAAGCAACAGATACGCAAACAAATGACAGTTTCGATGATCTTTCTGATGATGACATATTACCAACAGGAAATCCTTTTTAATGGCAGTCATCAAAATCGCAATCTACCAAAAGAATTTACACAAACGATTCACCCAAGAGGAAATATCAAAAGTCCAACAGAGCAAGGCACAATTTTTATTGTTACCAGAAGGTTTCCCTCACTTTTTTCAAAGTGAATCTCCAAAAGATGGAACAAAACATGAAAAGGAATACCAAGATCATTTGTTAGAGATCTCGGAAAAATTTCCAGGAGTTATCCTTGGTGGTAGCCAATATCGAAATAATGAAAATGGTAATTTAGTTTCTGCACTACCTATTGTACAATCATTAGTTCTTGTTGATTTTTATGAAAAAAAATCTCCTAACCCAATTCGAGAAGAAGCCGTCACAACTGGTGTCACAGAATCAATCTTTATCATGGGAGGCCTTCGCTTCGGATTGTTACTCGGAGAAGATTTATTTAATGAGTCAATTTGGAGTGAATTTCAAAATGAGAAAATAGAGATTATCTTCCATTTGGATACAACAAACCAAAACAAATCTTATGAAGAAGATTTGAATGATTACGAATTACTTGCCAAAGAAAAAAATATCCATATCGTTAGAGTTTGCGGACCCACTGATGGAAAAGCCGCACGCAGTTTATACGCGTCTCCTTCAGGAATCAATTGGAAAGTGGGGAAATTGGAAGAAGACAAAGAAGTTTTTAAAACTTTGTCCGTGAATGTCATGAGAAGTTACTTACTTTAAATTTTTTTGATACTAACTGAAAAGTTTCATTGTGAATGAAACAAGGAAGAATCTTCCTAAGTTTCATTCATTCCCTATGTATGATTCACTTTGGAATGGGTTTTCAAATCCAAAGTGGATATGCTATCAATGATAGATATTTTTTATGTAGGAAAAGCTTTCCGATTATTTTTTATCCAATTCCTTCCAATCCATTGTGAATAGTAAAATCACAATGCCGATGGAAACACATGAATCGGCAACATTGAATGCTGGCCACCTGTCGAAGAGTAAAAAATCGGGCCATTCAAAGTCTAAAAAGTCAACAACGCCAATGTATTCGATCCCAGGTTTGTCAGGTGTGAAGCCAAAACGAAAACCAGTCCCTGGAATTTTGACAAAAAACTTATCAATAAAATTTCCAAAGGCTCCCGCCATTACAAAATTCCATCCCCATACATTTCCCAAGTCAGAATTTTGCCATCTGTAAAAAATTAAAAAAACAATCGCAAAACCAGTCGCAAATAATGACGGTAATGCATTGTCTTGGAAAAGCCCAAACACAAAACCAGTATTAAACGTAAGCGAAAGTCTGAAAAAATCACCTAACACAGGAATACTTTCATGTGCATACATTTTTGTGATAATGATATACTTTGTGAGTAGGTCTAAAAATAGTCCAAAGGCAACAAAGGCCAAGTATCCTGGTTTAAATACAGAGAAAAATGGAGTGTTTGGTAATTTCATATTGATGATTTAGGTTTTATTCCGTTTATTTTTGTTTCCAATAACTTAGACTCGATTTCGCAAGTGACCAAAAACAAAGTCCTGATAGTATATAAAATATTATGCTTGGTTCTTTCCAGAATTTTTCCGCATAATACATTCCAAAAAAGAAAAATAGTGATCCTAGGGTCCCAAAAGTGAAAATTTCTTTGAGTTTCAATTCCTCCGATTTATAATCGTCTTTTTTAGAAAATTCACCCCGATTCCATTTGTACAAGAAGTCATTGAGTTCTTTGGGTAACGAAAACAAACTTGTGATAAATTCTTCTCCTTCATCCTTCCAAAGCCTTTTGAACGAACCACCCTTCAAAACAATCTGCGAAAACGGTTTTTCGGCGTATTCGATCATGGACCTTGTTGGATCCAAAAACGAAAAGTTTCCCAGTAACAAAGCAAGGACACGATGTAAACTTAGAAAATTGGGAGGAAGTTTCAAACTAGAGAGCAACCGTTTGAGGCTCACTTGGATTTCCTTTAAGAATCGAAGGTCATCCCCTGGTCTTAAGGTTTCAAAACTTAAATTCCTAAAATGATCTGTATCGGCAAGGATTCGATTTAGTTTTTCCAACGAGTATTTTACGATTTGGGTTAATTCATCTTTGGATAAAGATTCCGTCACTGCTCCCAACTCATATAAGGATTCAGAAATCAGATGGTAATCCTTTCTCATTGCACCAACCAATATTCGTTCTAAAATTTGGGTTTCTTCTTCTGAAATAGATTGAACAGCTCCAAAGTCGATTAGACACAATTCTCCGGTATCCATAAAAATTAAATTTCCTGGATGTGGGTCTGCATGAAAGAATCGATAATCAAAAATCATTAAAATATATGCTTTGATCAACTTATCCAAATTAGGATTCCGTTTTGTATACAGGGGTTCGGGATCTAATTCATAAATCTTTTTTCCTTCTACAAATTCTGTAACGAGAGTGTGTCGACCGCAAAGTTCTTCGATTGGATTTGGAATATAAAAATCTTTTTCAAGTGCAAACATCTGTTTGAGTATTTTTAAATTTTTTAATTCACTTCGAAGATCCAATTCCTCATTGATCATAGATTGTAATTGGTCGTTCACCTCTTTTGCAGAAACTTTTACCACAAACGAATCAATGAGCCAAATGACTTTCGAAATGGTTTTTAGATCAGATTTCGCTGTATCTTCGATTCCAGGGTAAAGGGTTTTGATTGCCACTTTTTTGTTTTGGTAATACCCAATGTGAACCTGAGCTGTTGAGGCACTTGCATATGCAGTTTTTTCCAATGATTCAAAAATTTCATCCATTGGTTTTTTGAAATCCATCAGCCATCTTTTATCAATATCATGAAATTCTCGCGGAGGGATTTTGTCTTGAAGGTCTTGCAATTCCCATAAAAATTCCTCGGGTAGGATATGGAATAAATTGCTGATAAACTGCCCTATTTTTATATAAACACCACCTAATTGAAAGAAAAGTGTTTTTGTTTCGATTCCTTTTCTTTTAAGAAAATGCGTACGTTTTGTGTTATATTTTTCTTTCGAGAGAATTTTTTTGGAAAATTTTGAAAGGTATAAATATTGAAAGTATGTTTTAAATACAAACGAATAAACAGAGACGGATCGATTTTGATCTGATTTCATTTTTTATTCCTATAAATTGATTCAATACTTTCCAAAATTTGGATATTCTCAGACAAGGTTCCTTCCATAGTCGATTTTTCACCATGGATTACCTCTTTAATTTCTTTGTAGATCCCTAAAAATGCATTGGATGTTTCTGGCTTTGGGAATCCTTTTGGATTGTATAATTCTAAACTTTGAAATCCTTTGTACAATTTTGAAGGAACAGATTGAAAGAATTGGAACCCATCGTTCGAACAGATAATCCGATGGGAATTTGTATGAATATCCAATTCAAATTGAAAATATTCCCTGCCTCCTGAGACATCTAATGTGATTTGTATATTTGAATTGGTAAAAAAATAGGCAGATGCTCTTGTTTCGACAATTCCTTTTTTGGGTCTTTCCATTTTGGCATGTACGAGTTTAGGTTTTCCAACCAACCAATGAATTAAATCGAGTGCATGGGTACCGTCATGAAGTAAGGGACCACCACCAGACTTTGAAAAGGCGATACCAGGATTTTTAGCAGAAGTAAATACAGAAGCACGGATGGATTTGATTTGCCCGAAATTTCCTTTTTTTAATTCATCTCTCACAAAGAGGTAACTTGGGTGGTATCTTCTTTCATGATTGATCCAAATTTTTGTCTGGTTGGATTTTGAAAGTTGTTCTAACGTTTTCGCCCCTTTTGAAGACATTGCAACCGGTTTTTCGATGAGAAGGTGCCGAATTCCCATTTTGATGCATTCTTTGGCAATTCCTTCATGGGTATGACTGGGGGTAGCAATGATGGCAAGGTTTACCGTCGGTAAATTCAATTTTTGAAACAAACCGTTGGGAATGTTGACTGTTGGTTGTTTCCATTGGTTTTGGAATAGTTCACAAGCTTCCGGATTCGAATCAAAGCCAGATACAAATTCAAAATGGGCCTTTCCCCAAGAAGACATGAGTACACCCATATGTGTGCAAGGTTTTTTGCGGTACGGGTCTTTTTCTAGTTTGGAAGCGATTCGTCCAAGGCCAATGAGAATCGTTTTGATTTTAGTTGGTTTCATTTAAGTTTTTCTTTAAAATCTTTCTTTCCTTACGAATCTGGCACAAGAAGCTATGATCGCACCATTTGAATATTCCCTGTCAACTCTTCTTAGTTTGTTTTCTATGAATCCAGACTGGGAGAACCCAAAGAATCTAAAATTTCGTTGGATCTCTACCTCATCTAAGGAAATTAAAAAAGGAACTTTGTTTGTGCCTCTTCGTGGGGAAAGAGACGGGCACCAATTCATTAAAGATGCATTAAATGCGGGTGCTAGTGGTTTTTTATGTGAGAAAAATCACCCAATCATTTCGACATTACCTGAAGAAGACAAAAAGAAAGCAATTTTTGTAAAGGATACTTTGGCTTCACTTGGAGTATTAGCCAATTACCATCGGAATCGGTTCCGTCCTATCATCCTTGCCATCACCGGTTCTTCTGGAAAAACGACTACAAAGGATTTGTTAGGCGGATTATTCTCTTTTTTAGAACCAAAGTCTCTTGTTGTTACTGAAAAAAATTACAATAACGAAATTGGTGTACCATTTACTTTATTTCGCATTACAGAATTTACTCGAGTCGTGATTTGTGAAATGGGGATGAACCACCGCGGAGAAATCCAAAGACTCTCTTTGATTGCAAATCCCACACATTCTCTTATCACGAACATTGGATCTGCACATATTCAAAATTTAAAATCAAGAGAAAACATTGCAGAAGAAAAAATTGATATTATTTCCGGAATGAAACCAGGTGGTGTACTTTTTGTACCCGATGACTTGGATTTTTTAAATCGAGTAAAAATCAGAACAAAAAAATCGAATGTCGGATTAGTGATATGGAACCATTCTCGTAACCCAATACTCAAAATAAAAACAATTCAAAAAAATGGATTTTTAATGGAAATGAAAAGTGAAATCATCCAATGGAAAATCCCTGGATCAAAATTACTCAGTAATGTTAGAGGAATGTTAGCCATTGGTCAATATCTTAAGATCAACGATTTGCAGATTAGAAATGCGATTAAATCTTATAAAAGCCCAAACAAACGGTTGAATATCAAAAAAGGTTTTTTTACTATTATCGATGATTCCTATAATGCAAATCCTGAGTCAATGTTATCGAGTATTGACGCAAGTATTCAATATGCTGGTGACAAAGAAATTGTATGGGTTCTTGGCACGATGAAAGAACTTGGGAAATTTTCAAAATTTTACCATGAACAAATAGGAAAAGAGATTAGAAAAATCGGTAGAGGAACCTTACTTGGATTTGGTGAAGAAACAACACCAATGATAAAACAAGTTCCAAATGCAAAACATTTTAAAGACAAATCAACATTGTGTAATTTTATAAAAAATCAAATCCCAAAGAATGCTGTCATTTTGGTGAAAGGTTCAAGATCGATGAAAATGGAAGAAATAGTTTCAGAACTTATTTCATTTAAAGGTTGAAAGGGAAATAGGTATTTTTAGATTCTACGTATGACAAACCAATTACCAAAAGTTGCTGTGATTATGGGTTCCTATTCAGATTGGGAAACTATGAAAGAATCTTGTGACATTTTAAATGAGTTTGGCATTCCGTATGAAAAGGAAATAGTATCCGCACATCGTTCACCAGAACGAATGTTCGAATTTGCAAAAAATGCACAAAACAATGGATTCGGAGTGATCATTGCAGGTGCAGGTGGAGCTGCACATTTACCTGGTATGACAGCTTCACTTACCACATTACCTGTTTTAGGTGTGCCTATCCTTTCCAAAGCATTGAATGGTATGGATAGTTTGTTATCCATTGTCCAGATGCCAAAGGGAGTTCCCGTTGGAACACTTGCTATTGGAACAAGTGGAGCTGCGAATGCTGCATTACTTGCGGTTCGTATCTTGTCTCTACTGGATGTTAATCTATCCAAAAAATTAGAAGAGTATGCGAATTCCAATCGCATTGCTGCCCTTTCAAAAAATGACCAATTGGTATAGGGATTGAATATGAAAATTGGTGTTTTGGGATCAGGTCAACTTGGCCAAATGATGTGTTTGGAAGCTGTTCCCTTAGGATATTCATTTTATTGTTTATCCCCAGATGCCAATTCACCATCAGAAAAAGTGGGAGCAAAAGCTACAGTTTCATCCTATGATTCACAGTCAGAGCTAGAAAACTTTCTTAATCAAATAGATGTTCTCAGTTTTGAGTTTGAAAATATTCCAAAACCTACACTTGATTTTTTAAAGAACCAAAAATCTGTTACTGTTTTTCCACCACCGCAAGCTCTCATCATTGCCCAAGACAGGTTTTTAGAAAAAACTCATTTTCGAAAGTTAGGATTTCGTACTGCTGAGTTTTTTCATCTAACAAAAGATACATCAAAACTTGATATATCGATTGAATTCCCATGGATCATAAAAACATTACGGTTTGGTTATGATGGGAAAGGTCAGGTCAAAGTAAAAAATAAACTCGAATATGAGTATTTCTTAACGTCTGGATTCCAGAATGAACATTCGGAATATTTAATTGAAGAAGTGATTCCGTTTCAGAAAGAGATCAGCATCATTCTCACACGTTTCCAGAATGGTGATATTGTTTGTTATGGTGCAGTTGAAAATGAACACAAAAATCATATCCTCGACCTTTCCATTTTTCCTGCAAGAATTCCTGTTGGACTCAATTTGGAAGCAATCGAAATGGCATCAAAATTAGCTGAATCTTTTCAATATGTAGGAACTTTAGGTGTAGAATTCTTTATAAAAGACAATCAATTGTATTTAAATGAATTTGCACCAAGACCACATAACACAGGTCATTTTACTCAAGATTGCCAAAGTTTTTCTCAATTTTATCTACATGTCCAAGCAATCACAGGGAATACACCTCCAACTGATGTTCGACCAAAACCGACTCTGATGAAAAATATTTTTGGCAATTCCTATACCGAAAGTTTAAAACTTGCGAACGAATTGTTAAAGGATGATCGATACCGTTTACATTTGTATGCAAAAGAGGAAGCAAAACCTGGAAGGAAAATGGGGCATATGAATTTTAAAGGCACTTTAGAAGAAGTAAATCCCCTATTCCATGAACTATAATGAATTTGAAGAGTTCAATTAAGATACTAGTTTGGATCCCCAATCTCTAACATTCCCAGCACCAAGGCATAAAAGTAAATCACAAGCCTGTAATTGAGGTTTGATTGCCTCTAAATCTTCATCCACATTTCCGGATAACATCGTTGTTTTTTTGGAATCTAAATAAGGCAAAAAACTCATGGATGAAATTCCTTCGATTGGAGTCTCTCCTGCTGAATAAATCGGTAATAAATAAAGAACATCAGCTCCAAGAAGTGAAGTTGCAAGTTCTTCTAAGAGTAAACTTGTCCTGGTATACCGATGGGGTTGGAAAATAACTTGGAGCTTTCCCTCTCCATTGAGTTTGTTTTTTAATGATTGGATGACCATTTTGATTTCGGTTGGGTGATGGCCATAATCATCAATCACAGAAATGTTCTTCCAAACTCCCAAAACCTCTTGCCTTCGTTTGACACCAATATAACGGGAAAGAATTTCTATAGAAGTTTGAGGTTTGATACCTATTTTTAAAGCACATACTAATGCAACCAGACCATTTGTTAAATAATGGACACCAGGAAATGGTAATTGTAAATGATAGATTTGGTTTTCATACTCGAATGAAATCGTATCATTCAAAATCTCATAAACTATGGTTGTAATTTGTTGATCAAACTTTGTTTTGAGGTATAAAAACCAATCGATCTTGGAATGATCTTTGTTAAGAATAAGATTCAAATGAAATTCTTTGTGAAACAAAAGTTCTTTGTGATGATGTTCTAACGCTGACCGAATTCCTTCGTCACCCAAAAATAACACAGTTTCCCCAGGAACACTAAATCCCATATAATCGAGAAATGCCTTTTCCAATTTTTCTCTTGTATGGTAATAATCAAGATGATCATTATCAATATTTGTTAGTAAACGAAAGTTAGCTTTGTGACCCAGGAAAGTTCCATCTGATTCGTCAGATTCGTAAACAGCATACTCCCCCTTACCAATTTTACCACCGCGTTTTTCTAACAAACTTGTATCACCACCAATCATAATGGTTGGGTTGAGTCCTACTTCGGTAAGAATTTGCGATACCATTGTTGTTGTGGATGTCTTTCCATGACTTCCTGCAACAGAAATTGATTTCTGATTGGAAACGAGGAGATGCATAAATTCAGAGCGGTGTTTAAGTGGAATGTTTAGACTTTTTATCCTTTCAAACACTTCCTTGTATTTATCACCCATGGCTGAACTATATACAACCATTTCGATTCCTTCCAAAGGAATGTCTTCAATGGAATGGAATAATGTGACGCCACGTTCTTTTAAATAATCTGTGGTTTCTGAATTTTTTTTATCATATCCGATGACAGGCAGCTTTAAGTCGATTGCCATATGAGCAAGACTTGACATTCCACTTCCACCAATGCCAAGAAATAATATTGGTCCTTTCATCTTGGTGGTTACCTTGGATCTGTAAAAAAATAAGAAATAGTTTGATATGCAGCATTCACATTCGAAAGTGCTAAACTAACGTGGCCCATTTCTCGTAAAACTTCCGAATGATCTTTCCAAGTGAGAAGATATTTAACTAAAGATGTAGGATCATCACTAGTTGAATGGATAGAAACAGCAGCTCCTTCTTTTTCTAAGTAGTTTGCATTCGCCTTCTGATGGTTATCTGCAGCAAAAGGATAAGGTATGAGTATCATTGGAAGTCCAAATACCAAACATTCTGCTATCACACCCGCTCCAGATCTTGCAACCACTAAATTTGCCCATTCATAATTAGGTTTCATATCATTTGCATAAGATATGATTTCGGTTTCATCACTTGCCTTTTTCTTTGTTTCATCATACAGGTTTGTACCCGTTAACAAACGAAACTTATACTTAGAAGATATATCAGAATTTTCCATTGCTTTTAATATCATCTGGTTTAATTGCCTCGCCCCTTGTGAACCACCGAGTACGAGTACATTGATTGTATTTTTTTTACCTTCGTGTAAATTTTCGTTTTGTCTGATATTTAAATGTTCTGGTATAACACGTTTTCGGATAGGATTACCGATGATTTTTCCTGGAATTTTAAACTCTTCTACAATCGGAAAACTGAATGCTATTTTCTTTGCGAACTTCGAGAAAATTCTCGTAATTTTCCCAGGCACACAGTTCTGCTCGCATAAATACAAAGATTTACGAAACAATATTGCATACAGGATTGCTGGTAAACTGGAATAACCACCCATTCCAATTACTGCTTCAATTTTTAACTTCCTAAATTGGATTATTGTTTTGAGAAAAGGAAAAATAAATAAGAATGGATATATTAATGTTTTGAAACCACCTAACTGCGGTATATTGTGCCAAAGAACTTGACAAGGTGGGTTAATAAGGTCTGGATTGTTTTGATTTCGCAGCAACGAGTGGATATAAACAGATTCAAATCCAAAATGTTTTGTTTTTTCACTTAATACTTCAGCTAAGGCAACACCTGGTGAAATATGACCACCAGTTCCACCGGCAGCGATTAATACAGATCCATTCATAAGACCAAATTTTCTCTTTTGGTAATGTTGGCAAGAATTCCGAAAAGAATAAAAATTGTTAAAAGAGAGGAACCTCCATAACTCAAAAATGGAAGGGAAATTCCTGTGACTGGTACAATCCCTGTTACCACAAATAAATTTAAAATCGTTTGAAATCCAAAAAGAATTAGAATACCAGATCCTAAAAAGAAACCTAATTTATCTTTGGTCCTTTCTAATAAAAAAAATATCCGAACCATTAAGAATAATACTATTGAGATAAAAATCAAAAATCCAACAAATCCAAAGTCTTCCACAAAAGAAGAAATTACAAAATCGGTGTGGCTATAGGCAAGATAACGATGCGCATACCCTGTTCCAATTGCTTTTCCGGTTGATCCTCCGTCAAAAAATGCACGAAAACTTGTTACTAACTGGTGGCCTTCATCAAATCTAAATTTATAAGGATCAAGCCAAATCTCAAGTCTCTTTTTACGATAACCTACTTGAGTTACGAGCACAAGTAAAAGAGGAATCATGGACGCTCCCAGAATAAACAGGCGTTTAATGGGAAAACCAGCAAGTAACACAAAGAAAAATAAAACGAGAAGTAATTCGACTGTTGTTCCAAAAGCAGGTTCTATCACAATGAGCAAAAGTGTTAAAAAAATAATGACTAGTGATACGATTTTTTTTTGGTTCCAATTGATTTTTTTAAAATCAAAATTGTAAAAAAAATAAGATGAAAAAAGCAATATACTTATCTTTGAAAACTCAGATGGTTGAATTTGAAATCCTGCTATCTGAATCCATCGATTAAAACTTCGTCCATAACTGGTCCCTACTGATTTACCTAGACCGGGTATGAATACCGCAACAAGTAGTATCAAACTGAAAAGAGACAATACAAAAGACCACTTAACTAAAAATTGATAAGGAATTTGGCAAAAAATCAGAAACAATATTAGTCCCAAAAATCCCCATAACAATTGTTTCTTTAAATAATAATAAGAATCGGAAAATTCTCTCTCCGCAGGAATAACAGATGCACTAAACATCACAATCATTCCTATTCCAAAGAGTAAAAACATAAAAAAAAGCATTGGTCCATCAAAACGGGATGAACCAAAACGAAATAAATTTCGAAGATTACGATAAATTTCCATTATTGGATTTTTAAAGTGGAAAGTGTGATGATGGCAAGGATGATTCCAATGATCCAAAACCTGATTACTACTTTTTCTTCCGACCAACCAGAAAGTTCAAAATGATGGTGAAGAGGTGCCATTTTAAAAATTCGTTTTCCTGTAAGTTTGAAGGACCCAACTTGTAAGATCACACTCACTGCTTCTGCCACAAAAATTCCTCCAAGGATTACAAGAAGGATTTCCTTTTTTAACATGATGGCAACGAGTCCTAATGTAGATCCTAAAAACAAAGAACCAGTATCACCCATAAAAACTTGGGCAGGATGGCAATTGAACCAAAGAAATCCAAGTAATGCACCAGATAATCCTGCGAGGAATACAGAGTATTCGTGAGAACCAGGTAGGTAAGGAATATGTAAATAATTTGCTGCCGAAGGAGTACCTGAAACATAAGCAATCAATGCAAAAGTCGCAGTTGAAATCACAACGGTTCCGGATGCCAATCCATCCAATCCATCCGTTAAGTTTACTGCATGAGAACTACCGATTAACACGATGATTGCGAATGGTACCGCGAGTAATCCTAAGTTCCAAACTGGTCCTTTCACAAAAGGCAAAAACAAATCCGTTATTGAAAAGATAATTCCTTTTTGGGGATTTGTATTGGATTTACCAGTCAAATAAAAATACAAAGTAGTGATCGTTACAGCAAATACAATCGTGACTAAAAATTTGGTTCGGGCTCTCATCCCACCTTTAATTTTTTTCACTGACTTCATATAATCATCAGTAAATCCAAGTCCTGCAAATAGTATCGCAGATACTAATAATAAAATCACATTTAGATTGGTTAAATTTCCCCATAACAAAGTCGAGATGGTAAGTGATAAAATCATAATAAGTCCACCCATTGTTGGCGTACCTGATTTATTTGCATGGGATTGTGGTCCATCGTTACGAACTGACTCACGAAATTTTAATGATAATAAAAATGAAATGAGCGATTTTCCAAAAATAAAAGTAATGAACATGGAAGTAAGGCCTGCCATCATTGCGCGAAGCGTTACATAACTAAAAACCCTTAAAAATCCATAATCATTGCCAAAAGTTTCATAAATCCATTGGAACATATACAATCCTCTATTGACTGGTATCTAATTTTAAAAACGCTTTCTCTATTTCTTCAAAATCGACAAAATTTGTTTTTTCTTTGCCGATGATTTGGTAGGTTTCGTGGCCTTTCCCAGCCACAACAAGGATTCCATCTTTTTCCAAAAGTGAAACAGCTCGCTCGATCGCAATCCGTCTATCAGTGATTTTTTCATAACGTTTGAAACCACGAGAAAACCCTGCTTCAATTTCATCTAAAATCAGTTCCGGATTTTCTGTCCTTGGATTGTCTGAGGTGAGGATTACAAAATCTGCATGTGTTTCTGCAATTTTAGCCATTTGTGGGCGTTTGGTGCGATCCCGATCACCACCACATCCAAATAAACAAATCAGTTGTTTGGGACGAATTTCGACACAACTTTTTAGAATATTTTCCAATGCATCTGGAGTATGGGCATAATCCACAACAGCAATCCGAGAATGATCCGGGTAAGGCACTACATGAAATCGACCTGGAACTGTTGGAATCTCTTCGACGGCAGTAACAACGTCTTGCCATGTAAACCCAAGTTCATAAGCAACCGACATGGCAAAAGCAGTATTAAATACATTAAAATTTCCAAGTAAATTAGTGCTAATGTTCCTCACTTCGATGAAAGGAAGATTTTTTTCTTTTCTATGAAATCGGTATTCACTACCGAGTAACGAAAGTTTGGTATTACTATAATGAAACTCACCTGATTTACCTAAAATATAAATGGGTGATTTGATTTTAGATTCACGTATTTTTTGGATCATTCGGTCACCATAAGAAACATCACCGGCAACAAGTCCAAATTTGTTTTTGACAGATGATTGTTCGAGTAATTGGAAAATTTTAAACTTACTTTCGAAATAATCTTCCATACTTTCATGAAAATCTAAATGGTCTTGTGTTAAATTCGTAAATCCAGCACAGGTGAGCTCGATACCTGAAACTCTACCTAGTTTTAATCCATGACTGCTCATCTCCATAAAAACATATTCAACACCTTCATCCAACATTTCTTTGAGTAAAAGATTGAGTGAGGAAGCGTCTGGAGTTGTGTAATTTGATTCTAAAATCCGGTCCATAATTTGGATTTGCACAGTTCCAATTAGGGCTGCTTTTTTCTTTAATTTCTTGGCAATATGAAATAAGATAAAAGTTAAAGATGTTTTACCATTTGTGCCTGTGATTCCTACAATTTTTAACTTTTTGGAAGGATTACCAAGTAGAAGCGAAGCTAATTTTCCGTGAATATCACCTAACGAATCTTCTGTTTCGATGATGGTATGAAAAGAATCTAGATGTTTTAATTTGAGATGGCGTTTAGAAACTAAGATTGCATTGCATCCTTTTTCTCTAGCCATATTTAAGTAGGATTCGATAATTTCGGAATTACCTTCTGGTACAACGAAGATATCGTTTGGTGAAAGTTTACGACTATCCGCCCAAACATATCCTACTTCAATATTTCCATCACCTTTAATGAGTTTGATTTCTGGAATTTTTTTTATGATTTCATTTAGTTTCATGGTTTTGTTTTAGAAGGAAGTTCTGGAATAGGAGGGAGTTCAATCGTCACTGTACGGTTACCTAAACTAATAGGAAGAAATTGGTAAGTCCTTCGGTACAATGTTTCAATTCGTTCGGCTGATGTATAAGAAACGATTCCAATTTTTAATTCATCGTTTTTTCGTTTTAATTCTTCTTTTGTGGTCGTACGTTCATGGATAAACCTTTGGAGTTTTGCCTTCTCTAATCCTTGCCAAACGTGAAAGAAAAAAAAACCAAGGAATGGGAAGAGAAACACAAGAGACTGGAGTGGTTCTAAAAATTCAAAAACCAAATTTGGAATTGATTTGATTGTATGTGTCACTTTTCCCATCTACTTTCCTTTATCGGTTCGATTTTCATAAGCCCTCTTAATTTTGCTGACCGAGAGGCTCTGTTTTCTTTGATTTCTTTGTCCGATGGGAGAATAGGTTTTTTGGTTAGAATTTCAAAAGGACCATTTGCTTTGAGATCCCTAAAGGTCCACTTCACGATTCGATCCTCTAAAGAATGAAAGGAGATACAGCTGAGAACTCCACCGATCGCCAAAGCATTCGCAAGAGCTCGTATGCCTTTTTCCGCATGGAGTAATTCTTCGTTCACTTCAATACGTAATGCTTGGAAAATCCTCGTGGCGGGATGAGATTCTTTGGGCCAAAATTTCCTTGGAATGGATGCTTCGACCAGTTTCACTAGATCGGTATTGGTTTCGAATTTTTTTTTGTGTCTCGTCTGGATGATGTTATTTGCTATTTTTAGGGCCCATCGTTCTTCACCATATTCCCAAAACACTTTTTTTAAATGTAAGACAGAGCTATAATTCACGACATCCGCAGCTGTTTTTTGGCCCACTTGTGGTTCAAGTCGCATATCCAAAGGTTCTTCGTTTTTAAAGGTAAATCCTCTACCAGAGTGTAAAAAATGGAAAAGGGACACTCCAAGGTCCACAAGAGCACCATCGAGTCCCGTACATCCAACGTTTTTCAGTAAATCTTGGTCCACTTCTGAAAAATTCATTTGGAAATCATACACTCGATCCAAGGTTCCAATCTCTTTTAGAATTTCCTTTTTTGCCCTTTCTAACATCACAGCGTCTCGGTCAATCAGGATGAGTTTGGAATTGGGAAATGTTTTTAAAATGAGTTTGGAATGACCTCCTTCCCCTGCTGTCCCATCCAAAAACCACATCGGATTTGGATTTTGTGACTGTTGTAAAAGGGAAATGACTTCGTTCGGAAGGACGGGTATGTGGGGAGATTCTAACACTGTTACTTTCTTACTGTATACTTGTCAAAATCCTTGCAATCCTTTAATCCTTCTCGGAGATTGAAAGTATCAATGAGTTCCTACGAAGAACATTCCTTACGCAAAAACCTTTTTAGTATCGGCAAACTAGGTTATGCAAAAGGAGACAGACCAAATGTAGAATGTATCCTTTGTGGAGTTCGCGATCGAAATGAAATTGTTCCAAACCTTACGATTGCAGAAACAGAACTTTCGATTGTTTCGATTAATTTATTTCCCTACAACCCAGGCCATATCATCATCTTTCCGAAACGTCATATAATCAATTATTTAGAACTCACAGACGAAGAAGCTTTGGACATCCACAGGTTAACACAAAAAACCATGCGGATTCTCGAAAAACAATGGAAGGTGCAAGGGTTTAATACCGGATACAATCTGGGTAAAAATAGTGGTGGCTCTATCCCCCACATACACGAGCACATTGTGCCAAGGTTTCCAAACGAAGCAGGATTCCTCGATGTTTTATCCAATACAAGAATCGTCATTTACGAGCCCTACCAAATGTGGGAAGATTTAAAGACTCTTTGGGTGAAAGAAGAAACTTAAACTCTTATGTTTTCTTTTGGTAAATGGTATGGCCTAAAAATTTAAACTGGTCAGAGATTCCAAACATCGTTTCCGAATGACCGAGAATCAGATACCCTTTTGGTTTTAAACTCACTTCAAAATTATGGAATAATGTTTTTTGTGTGGGTTTGTCAAAGTATATGACTACATTCCGACAAAAGATCAAATCTAGTTTGTCGGTGATAGGAAATGGGAAATGTAATAAGTTGATTTGGCGAAAATCAACGAGAGCCTTGAGATGAGGTTTTGCTTCATAATAAATATGATCTTTTTCTGTGGTTTGGATGAAGTGTTTTTTCTTGAGTGCTTCTGACACAGGTTCCAATCGATCGTCCCGGTATACTCCCTTTTTTGCTGTCATGAGAACTTGGGTATCAATATCGGATGCATATATCTTACAATTCCAACCTGGTTTGTTTTGGAAATAATCATAGACGGTAATCGCAATTGAATACGGTTCCTCACCAGTGGAAGATGCAGAACACCAAATTCGAAGTGTTTTCGGAGTACCATTTTCTTGGGCTTCCTTTTCTAAATTTGGGAAGTATTCGTTCTTTAAAAATTCAAAGTGATGGTTTTCACGAAAAAAATCAGTTTTATTTGTTGTTATGCGATTAATGAGCTCTTGCATCTCTTGGGTCGCAAAATTTGGATCCAATTTTAATTTGGCAACGTAATCTTCGAAACTAGGTATCCCTAGTGTTCGTAACCTTGCATTGAGCCTGGACTGCACCATGATTTTTTTGTGTGGTGCAAGGAAAATTCCTGCCTGTTTGTACACTAAATTTTTGATGAATTCAAACTCGGCATCACCGATTGTGTTTAAAGATGTTCGAAAGTCCAATTTGCCCTCACGAAGATTCAACAGAGTTTTTTGATTCTGACAAGTTGTTTTTTCTAGCGGAGGTATCTTCTTGAAAATTGGCATCGTAAAACACCTAAATGCCCGTCCTCTGACCCTCTACTTTGAGAGATCTCCAGATTTTACTCCAGTTTACGACAATCCAAGTGTCCTCATCGAATTATTAAAAAAAGGTGAACTTGACTGTGCCCTTGTCTCTTCCATTGAATGTGAAAGAAACAAAGACAAATTCGACTACACCAAAATAGTAGGGGTTTGTGCCAGGGATGTTGTTCGGTCTGTCTTATTTTTTAAAAATGAAAACGATCCAGGAATTCCTGGATCAATTTTCACAGACAAAGGTTCTCGCTCGAGTGTTTGCCTCTTACAATGCCTTTTCCATTTGGAATACGGAAAAAAACTAGAAGTGATCCCAACAGATGCAAAAGAAATTTCGGAAATGATGCAAAAAGGGATCGGATCTCATTTGTTATTTGGCGACCATGCCCTCTTACAAACACCAATCCCTGGTTATCAAGTCATTGACCTAGCCGAATGGTGGAATCGACTGACAGGACTTTATTTTTGTTTTGCGTTTTGGGCTTATCCAAAAGGGAAACAGTGGGACAACCAAATCTTTCTGACAGCTCTCGAATATGGATTAAAAGAATTGAGTTCCATCATCAGTGAAGAAAAACGTCTGCCCATCGCCATTACCGATCGTTATTTAAAACAAGAATTACACTTTATCCCAGAACAAAAAAATTTAGATGGTTTTGCCCTATTTATCAAAACTGCAAAAGAGTTAGATTTGCTGTGACTTAAAAAAATCGGATCTTGTATTCCCAAGTTTTGGCTTCTGGGTTTTCTAAAGTTTCTTGTAATGGAATTTGGTAGACCAAATTTCCAAGACCAATGAATCCTCGGTTCGAACTACATTCCGAATCTTTCGGGAACAAAACTTTGAATTGGATTTTTCCTTCTTTTAGCAAACGCGATGTTTCTGAGATGATTTTTTTTTCACCAGCACTCGAATCAAGGATGGCATTGTCAGTGAGATTCGGAAAGTCCCGTTTGACTGAAAGTGAGCGAGGTTTTTGTTTGATAGAAAATGTTCCAATAAGGACTCCCTCCAGATGAAGAGGGTCTTCGAAATCAAGTTTATAGGAAACCTTACCTTTCCGTTTGAAGTACATATCAGTGGTTTCTGACTTTTCCAGCTCACGGAAAGTAAAATCCCTAACTAACAAATTATTGTTCGATTTCTTTTTAACAGATGTTAGAATTTCTTCTTTGGAAGTGGGTAAAAATTTAATTAATGATTCATTTGAATCTTTTTTAAGAGGAACTGTGTAACTGATCTCAACAGTCCCTGAACTCATTTTACGAAAAAGAATAGTCTCCTCGTATTCAAAACAACCATAACAGAAAACAAATAAGAATAAAAAAATTCGAAACACACCCTAGACTTCCCCATACAGAAAATCTAGGGTCAAGGACTATTTCGAAACAGGATATGCTTCGTTTCCATGCTCCAAGATATCCAAACCTAACAACTCTTCTTCTTCTGAAACTCGAAGTCCGACTGTCTTTTTAATCAGGTAAAACATGAGTAAACTGACTGGGAATGCCCAGAAAAATGCAGTGGCCACTCCGATGGCTTGTGCTGCAAATTGTGCAAAACCTGCCCCGTAAAAGAGTCCCGTGTCCAAACTAAACAAACCGTATGACAAAGTCCCCCAAGCACCACATACCCCATGGACGGAAACGGCACCGACTGGGTCATCGATTTTGCGATTGTCCAAAAAGAGGACTGACACAATGACAAGAATCCCTGCCACAAGACCAATGATGACAGCACTGAGAATACTCACATTATCACAAGGTGCCGTGATGGCGACAAGACCAGCCAGACCACCATTGAGTGTGAGACCAATCTCTGGTTTCTTGAATAAATACCAAGTCAGTGCCATTGCGCCAAGGGCACCCGCACAGGCAGCCATATGGGTTACTACAGCAATCTTTGCAAAACTTCCACCTTCGATGGATGTCGTTGACCCAGGGTTAAATCCAAACCAACCAAACCAAAGGATAAAAACACCAAGGGCTGCCATAGACATATTGTGTCCAAGGATCGGATAGACCCGACCATCTGTTTGGAATTTTCCCATCCTTGGACCCACCACGATTGCACCAGCAAGCCCAGCCCATGCACCAATGCTATGCACAACCGTAGAACCTGCAAAATCATGAAACCCAACACCGTCTCCACCACCTAGGCCAAGTGTTTCAAGAAATCCCGTGGAGATTCCGAGTAAACTCCCCCAAGCAAAGGATCCAAAGACTGGGTAAATAAAAGCAGTGATGATCACCGAAAAAACCAAATAGGCAGAAAACTTAGTCCGTTCCGCCATGGCACCAGAAACGATGGTCGCTGCCGTTGCCGCAAAAACAATTTGGAAGATAAAAAATGTATATTTCGATGGATCCATACTTCCATCTTCTGCATTGATGAGAGCCTCCGCAAAAGAAGGAATACCAACTCCGAATCCATCTAATACTTGTGGACCAAACATGATGGAAAAACCGATGAGCCAATAGGCGATGGCACCCACTGTGAGATCTGAAAAGTTTTTCATGAGGATGTTCACCGCATTTTTAGCCCGAGTGAAACCAGCTTCGACATAGGCGAAACCTGCTTGCATAAAAAATACTAAAAAAGCAGCAATACATGTCCAAACCCAATTTGCTTCCTGTTTCGTTGTTTCTAATGCTAGTTTGGTTTCGGCAAGAGACGATTTAATCTCAGCCATTTCTTTCGCTAGCGATTCTAAACTATCTTTTTCAATGCCACTGATTGTTTCTGCGCTTACACTTCCTATAAATAGAAAGGTCAAAAACGTAAAATAAATTCCAAAATGTTTCATATAACTTTCCTTAATTGACTTTTTGCGTGTGTGTCTCTAATCTCAAAAGTGAAGTTTTTAACTCTAAACTTTGAGGGGTGTTTTTTACGCCTTGTTGTAATACCTTAATCGCTTTTGGTTTCGCATTTTCTTTTAAATAACATTGAGCAAGAAGTATACTTGCCTTCGCAAAACTATGGTCACTCGAAAGGGCCATCTTAAGTGCTCGTTTTGCTTCAGAAATCATCCCGGCTTTATAATAAGCACGACCCATCGTAAAATGAGATGCTGCAGTATTGTCACCAGAGGTTCGAAGGTATTCTTCTAAATACCGAATGGCTTCTTTGTATTTCCCATCTCTGTAATACATTTTTCCGAGAAAAACTAAAATTTCTTTTAAAGAAGAATCTATACTAAATGCCTTGAGGGCTTGAGCATATGCTTCTTCCATTTTCATTTTCGAATTGGATTGTTTCGCCAACTGGATGTAATGCGAAGCTTCTGGAATTGAATCCCCACAGTATAAAAAGAGAAAACTCAAATCATCGCCATTCGGGACGTCCCCTTGGTAAGCGCGGAATC